>CALGZY010000203.1 GCA_937934355.1 uncultured Collinsella sp.
CGGGCGCTCGCTTTTGGGATTACTCGCACCTGCCGTTTAACTTGCACGGACGCATCTGCCTGTACTGGGCATGCGCGTTTGGCCTGGGTGCGCTGTGCATTTGCCGTTTAGTGGAGCCGGCATTGCTGGGGCTGCTTGGTCATCTGCCGGTGCTGATTGTGCGGCTGTCCGCCTTTATCGTCGCGGTCGCGATGATGGTCGACGCGTTGTGCTCGCTGGCGAGCTGGCGGCGTCTGTCCGATCAGCTGGAGCGCGTCCGGGCCGACCTTGCCGACCGCATCAATGAGTCGCTTGCCGATGCCTCGGACTCAATGCTCGAACGTATTCCCGATTCTACGATTGACTCGGTGGCACAGACGCACATCCGTAGCCGTGCCGTTAACGCGTGGCTGGCCGAGTTGGGCGACGCGGCGCTCGATGCCCTGCGCGAGAAGGCTTCGATGCCGACGTTTATCGCGGATGGTGCTCGCGGCCTGGCGCTTGCCGCCCGCCGCGTGGCCGATGCCGCGCCGAACATGCCGCGTCCGTCGCTCAGTCGTCGCCTTGCCGGCAAGCGCATGAGCCGTCCGGTGCCAAGCGTGTCGCTCAGCCGCCGCGACCTGCGCTTCTTTAACGCCTTCCCGCGTCTGCGTATCAATCGCTACGAAGGTGTCATTCGAGCAACTAATCTCCGCGACCGCGCCCACGAGCTGTTCCGGCGCTAGTCGGGACGGGCGCGCTCACGGCTCCCTTGCTCGCGTATTTCCCGGTCGTTTCTCGTCCGTTGCCGCGCCGTTTCCAAGATTGCGGCACTGTTGGAGACGGCAAGATTTGGGTTGAGCCGGTCGAGGAGGTCATCCGCATCCGTACCGGCGAACACGGCCCCGCCGCGGTGTAGAATCGACCGCCTGCCATCCGTAACGTTAAAATACTGCAATGAGGCACAAGACTTGCGTTGCGGATGGACAGATTATGGGGCGTAATAAATATCCCGAGGAGACGGTCGCGAAGATTCTCGACGCGGCGCTGGAGCTATTCTGCGCACAGGGTTATGAGGGGACGAGCATTCAAGATATCGTCGACCGCCTCGATGGCATGACCAAGGGCGCTGTCTATCATCACTTTAAGAGCAAAGAGGAGATTTTCAACGCCGCATTTGATCGGGCAATGGCTCCGATTGTTGAGCAACGTCGCTCAACGCTTGGTATCGGCAATATGACCGGAGCCCAAAAGCTCAAGCGGCTGTACGCGCCCGAGTCCGTCGTTCCACAAATTGAGCTATGGGCACGCATACATCCTGCGGCGGATCCGGCAAAAAGTTCGCGTCTACTGGCGATGCAGTACCAGGGCTCGTTTGACGAGTCGGCCGATGGCTGTCTCTTGCCAGTGATCGAGGAGGGCATCGCCGACGGCTCCATTGCGTGCGAATGCCCGCGCGAAGCGGCGGAGGCTGTATCGTTGTTGGCGAATCTTTGGCTGCTGCCATTGTTCCGTCCGCTTGAATCCAAGGATCGAATGCTCGCTCGCGCGCAATGTTTGGCGCAGATGGCGGCCGCGGTGGGGCTCGATTTGGGTAATGAAGTGCTCCAGACAACGGCTCAGATTTGGGACGTATGGAACCGTACTGGGTGGTAATATAGATACCAATGGTATGTAATTGATTTGTGAGGGCAGCCACGGCTGCCCTTTTCAAGTCATTAAATACATACTAATGGTATGTATAGGGGGCAGGCTTATGGCTGGGATGCGAAGAATTAGCGTTTCATTGGCGCCAAAAACAGTGCGATCTATCAGGCTTTTCGGTCTTCTTGTTGCACAGCTGTGCGCGTATTCGATGTTGTCGGCACTGTGCTTTGCGTGCCTGCTTTACTTGTTCGATTGCAGCGGCTCGTCAACGTTATATGGCGCCGTCGCGGCGATAGCGTTCATACCGGGCGTGCTCGCGACTCCGGTTGGCGGAATCTTGGCGGATCGGGGGAGACATCGCGGGGTTCTTGTGGTGCTCGGCATTGTTCTGATGGCTGCATCGCTGTTGTTTATCCCCATGAAGCGGTCGCTGCCTCTTGCGGTTGTCGTGGCAGCAATGCTTTGCGTCCAATATGGCATCCAATCGCTGCTGAAGCCGATGCTTCAAATTGAGACGGTGCGCATGACGGGCCCAGAAAAGGTTGAGCGTGCCACTGCGTTGGTCTCGCAGATAACCATGGCGAGCAATATCTTGGGGCCTGTAGTCGGGACGGCAGTCTATGGGTGCTTCGGTATCGATGCTCTATGCGAAACCGCGGCGTTGACGTTTGCGATGTCAGCCCTGATGTTCGGGGGCGCACTCAAGCGAAATGCCTCATCTGGAATGACAGGGGACAGTACGACTTGCTCGACATGCCGAAGCGATTTTCGGGAGTCGATTCGGTACCTGTTTCAAAACGCATCATTGCTCGTTGTGTTTTTGCTTGCGGCTATTTTGAACCTTGCGTTAGTTGGGTTAACGATTGGTGCCCCCGTTATTGTTGCAAAGCATCTCGGAATGCAGTCATCCTTTGTTGGGATTATTGAGGTGGCTATGGGCTTAGGTGGTCTTGTCGGCAGTGGTTTGGTCGGTATTTGGCCGCATCGTTTTTCCTTCAAGGGCATATGTCGATATGTTGCGATGATCTGTTTTGGAGTCGTACCGATTATTGTCACGCTGCTGAGCGGTCCTAATGAATTTGCGTTTGCCGCGCTTGCGGCCGGCTCGGCATGGGTCATGGCGTGGGCAAGCATTACATCGGTCGAAATCGTTTCATTTGTTCAGCGGTCAGCGCCAAAGGAACTCTGCGGAAAAGTGCTGGCACTCGTTTATATGACGCTTTCCTGTGCAACGCCTATTGGCCAATTGGTTTACGGGCTCGCATATGATCGATGGACACCGGCGATTGTATTCGCAGGCATGTTGGCGGTGCTGACGTTGACGACGGCGCTGTTTTATCGGCTGAAAAGTCGCTTGTGGCGATTGTCTTAGCGCGCTGGGGCACCGTGAATTTGTGAAGGCAGTGGCACGTCGCGTCGTGACGGCATTGTTTGGGCGTGCCTCTCCTTCGTCTACAATATCGTGCAGACGAAGGAGAGGCATGCCCATGATCAAGATGTTTGCGAGTGACTTAGACGGAACGCTGCTGAACGCCCTGCACGAGGCGGATGGGACCATCCGCCGTGCCATTCGCGAGCTGACCGAGGCTGGCCTGCATGTGGTTCCCGCGACCGGGCGCTCGACGTTGCCAATCGGCGAGCATGGCTTTACGGGTCTGGCGCTCGATGCCTGCTGCTCTAACGGCTCCATCGTGCGCGACAGTCATGGCGAGGTGCTCAAGACCTGGACCATCGACCCGCAGGTTACCGAGGAACTGCTCAAGGCGTTCCCGGACATTTGCTTCGATTGCTCCACGCCCGATGGCATGTTTTCGAGCGGTTCGTTCGAGATGCACCAAGCGGGCTTTAAAAAGGACAGCCCTATCAAGCGTATCGTGATGCGTGGCATGCGTGCACGTGGCGGGTATCACGAGGAACAATATTTCGACCAGTCGATCGGTGACATCCTGCGCCACGATGTGTGCAAGATCAACTGCCGCGTGACCTCGCCCGAGCTGGAGCGCGACCTTAAGGCGTATTTGGTCGAGCGCTCGGACCGCGTGGTCAACGCGCCGTTCGATCCGGTGATGTTCGAGATCACGGACGTGGCGTGCAACAAGGGCGAGAGCGTGGCCTGGCTGGCGGGTTACTACGGTATTGCCGAGGACGAGGTCGCGGTCTACGGCGACGGCGGCAACGACATTGCCATGCTCAAGCGTTTCCGCCACAGCTACGCGACCAAAAACGCAAGCGATGCCGCCAAGGCCGCCGCGAGCGCGACCATCGGCAGCTGCATGGTCCACGCCGTCCCCAAACACATGCTCGCCACCATGCACAAGCAAAACTCCCGCACCGTCATCGAATAATGTGACAAAGGGACAGTCACTTTGTCACAGGTGATGCTGGTCTCTTGAAATGCGAACAAACATTCGCATATCTAACTGCGCTTTGATAGAATCGGTATCGTTGACGGCAGTTCCATGTGCCGGGCAGCGCCCTCCATCCGATGGGAGGTGATGCCCATGACCGATTTGATTGATTTCGTGAGACTTCTGACCGCTTTGGTTTCGTTCTTCACGGCGCTTGTCGGCCTTTCCGAGGCACTCAAGCAGCGTTCGAAGCGCAACAGAAGGGGTCGCCGCCGCTAAGGCGTTGACCCCCTAATGCAAACAACGGCGCTGCCCAGCTTTCCAGAACTTGGGCTGCCGTCGACACTATTCTACCCACGAATGACATTTTGAACAATTGGCAATGCCGCTTCAAAAGCCAGGCACAACTGGCACAACCTAGGCGGTCGCTGAATGTGACAAAGGGACTGTCCCTTTGTCACATTCTAAATATTGCCTTTACGTGTTGATACACACGGTGTGCAATAATACTCGCACTGTGCAATAGCGCACAGGCTGAGTAACAAGGAGGACGTTTGTCCCAGCTCGAGAAATGCGATCGCCGGTCCCTTCGCTCGCAGCGCGCCCTTCGCCAGGCGCTTGCCAGCGAGCTTGCCGAAAGCGGCGACCTTTCGCGCATTAATGTCGCGTCGCTCACCGAGCGCGCTGGCCTTACGCGCCGCACGTTCTATTCGCACTACCGCGATATCCCCGACTTTATCAATCAAATCGAGGACGGCTTGCTGGCCGAGATCCGTGAGCGGGTGGAGCTTATCACCGCAGCTCAATTACCCGATCTTTACCGCAACATCGACGAGCTCGAGCCGGCACCCGGTTCGGTTGAGCTGCTTCGCTATCTTGCGGCTAATCGCGACCTTATCGGGGCCCTGCTGGGCCCGGGCGGCGACCCCGCCTTTATTAAAAAGATCATCGATACCGCACGCGAGGCCGTGGTGCCGCGTGCACAGACGGGCATTTTGGGCTTGGCGCTGGGCACCTTCTTTGACTACTACGTCACCTACGTCGTGAGTGCCGAGGTCGGCATGATTCAGCGCTGGTTTGAGCGTGGGCTTACCGAATCGCCCGAGGCCATGGCGCGCATTATGACGGTGCTCGCTTTTGTGCGCCCTGGTGACCTGTATGGCCAACCCATTGATATCAACGTGCCGGAATACGGCATGAAGCTATTGAACCTACAGCTCGAGGACGCGGCCGACACCGCCGCAGCTGTCGAGTCAAACAACTAAGAGGAGAGACAATGAGCAAACTCGTCGAGGGCATCAAGGACCGTATGGTCGCTGCCGCGCGTGAGGCTGCACCCGCCGTGGTGGATGCCGCGCAGAAGGCCGCGACCGCGGCTGCCGAGAAAGTTGCCGAGGCAGTTGCCGATGCCAAGAACGCGGCAGGGGAGACGTCCGCCGCCAGCGAGCCCGCCGCCGCCCCCGTAGCCGTCACCGCCGCCCACGCCCCCGAAGGCGCGATCTTCAACCCCGAGAACGCCCGTGGCAACCTGCACCTGGGCATCGACGTGGGCTCTACCACCGTTAAGCTCGCTGTGCTCAACGACGACAACCAGATTGTCTACGCCAAGTACCAGCGCCATCACACCGATGTCCGCGCCTGTGCCCGCGACTTGTTCGAAGGCGCCGCGACCGTGTTGCCGACGGCCCAAATGACCTGCGCCATTACCGGCTCGGGTGGCCTGCTGCTGTCCCAGTGGCTCGACCTGGAGTTTGTCCAGGAGGTCATCGCCAGCAAGCGCGCCGTCGAGACCCTCATCCCGGCCACCGATGTCGCCATCGAGTTGGGCGGCGAGGACGCCAAGATCATCTACTTCGACAACGGCATCGAGCAGCGCATGAACGGCACCTGCGCCGGCGGCACGGGCGCCTTCATCGACCAGATGGCCACTCTGCTGCACACCGACGCCAGCGGCCTTAACGAACTCGCGGCCAACGCCACCACCATCTATCCCATCGCCAGCCGCTGCGGCGTTTTTGCCAAGACCGACGTGCAGCCGCTGCTCAACGAAGGCGCCCGTCCCGAGGACGTCGCCGCTTCCATCTTCCAGGCCGTCGTGACCCAGACCATCTCGGGCCTGGCGTGCGGCCGTCCCATCCGCGGTAACGTCGCCTTCTTGGGCGGCCCGCTGCAGTATCTCTCCGAGCTGCGCCATCGCTTCTACCTCACGCTCAACCTGGACGAGGAGCACCGCATTGTGCCCCAAAACGCCCACCTGTTTGTGGCGAGCGGCGCCGCCATGGCGCATGAGTCCAACAAGCTCAGCACGTTCCCGCAGCTCATCGAGGCTATCGATGCCCTGGGTGACACACAGGGTGCCGAGGTCGAGCGTCTGGACCCGCTCTTTGCCACCGACGAGGACTTTGCCGAGTTCAAGACCCGCCACGACCAGGAAGTCGTTCCCAAGGGCAAGCTCGACGGCTACACCGGCCGCGTGTTCATTGGCATCGACGCCGGTTCCACCACCATGAAGGCCGCGCTCGTGGGCGAGGACGGCCAGCTGCTGCACACCTGGTACGGTAACAACAACGGCGACATCCTTGGCACGGCCAAGGTCATCATGGCCGATTTCTACAACCACATCCCCGCCGGCTGCACCATCGGCCACGTGACCACCACGGGCTACGGCGAGGCGCTGCTCATCGAGGCCCTCAAGGCCGACTCCGGCGAGATTGAGACCGTCGCGCACCTGCGCGGCGCCAAGGCATTCCTGCCCGGCGTCGAGTTCATCCTGGACATCGGCGGTCAGGACATGAAGTGCCTGCGCGTCAAGGACGGTGTTATCGAGCACATCATGCTCAACGAGGCCTGCTCGTCGGGCTGCGGCAGCTTTATCGAGAGTTTTGCCGTCTCTATGAACATGGACGTGCGCGCGTTCGCCGATGCCGCTATCCATGCCAAGGCCCCCGTCGACCTGGGTAGCCGCTGCACGGTCTTTATGAACTCGCGCGTCAAGCAGGCGCAAAAGGAAGGCGCCACGGTGGGCGACATCGCGGCCGGCCTGTCCTATTCCGTCATCAAGAATGCCCTGTTCAAGGTCATTAAGCTGCGCGACCCCAAGGAGATCGGCAGCCAGGTGATCGTCCAGGGCGGCACCTTTATGTCCGACGCCACGCTTCGCGCATTTGAGCAGCTCACCGGCGTTCATGCCGTGCGTCCCGACATCGCCGGCTGCATGGGAGCCTATGGTGCGGCCCTGCTCGCTCGCGATCGCGCCGGCGCCGATGGCACCTCGACCATCCTTTCAGCCGAGGACATCGCGCACCTCACCGTGACGCAAAAGCATGTCCGCTGCGGCCGTTGCTCCAACAACTGCCAGCTCACCGTCAACGACTTTGGCGGCGGCAGGCGCTTTATCACCGGCAACCGCTGCGAGAAGGGCGCCGGCCACAAAAAGCAGAAGACCGAGGCCCCCAACCTCTTCAAAAAGAAAAACGATCTGCTGTTTAACCGCGAGGTGCTGAGCCCCGACGAGGCCCCGCGCGGCACCGTCGGCATCCCGCGCGCACTCAACATGTACGAGAACTACCCCTTCTGGCATGCGTTCTTTACGCGCCTGGGCTTTAGCGTGCAGCTGTCCGACCAGTCGAGCAAAAAGACCTACCAGGCGGGCATCGAGTCCATGCCGTCCGAGAGCGTGTGCTATCCGGCCAAGATGAGCCACGGCCACGTGATGAACCTTATCGACCGTGACGTCGACTTTATCTGGATGCCGTGCGTGCGCTGGGAGCGCAAGGAGGATCCGACCGCCGGCAACTGCTATAACTGCCCCATCGTCATGAGCTACCCCACGGCGTTGGCACTCAACATCGACGAGATCCGCGAGCAGAACATCGAGTTCCTGTATCCGTTTGTGCCGTATCACGACAAGACCGAGCTCAAGCGCCGCCTGTACCAGGTGCTCGCCGTCGACCGTGTGGCCGATGCTGAGGCCGGTCGCGGTCGCGTGCGCGGTCCCAAGATCACGCGCTCCGAGGTCGATGCCGCCGTCAACGCTGCTTTTGAGGCTGATGCGCGTTTCCACGAGGACATCCAGACCATGGGCGAGGAGGCCCTTAAGTGGGTCGAGGACCACGGTGGCCACGGCATTGTGCTCGCCGGCCGCCCTTACCACAACGACCCCGAGATCAACCATGCCCTGCCTGAGCTTATCTCGAGCTTTGGCTTTGCGGTCTTTACCGAGGATTCGCTCGCGCATCTCGTGAAGCCCGAGCGCCCAATCCGCGTCGTCGACCAGTGGATGTACCACAGCCGCCTGTACGCCGTCGCCCGTTTTGTGACGATGCGCAACGATCTGGACCTGATCCAGCTCAACTCCTTCGGCTGCGGTCTCGACGCCCTGACTACCGATCAGGTGCAGGAAATCCTGGAGGCCAGCGGCAAGATCTACACCGTGCTCAAGATCGACGAGGTGTCCAACCTGGGCGCCGCGCGCATCCGCATCCGCTCGCTCATGGCAGCGCTCAAGGACCAGGAGGCCGAGCGCCTGGCCGAGGCCACGGCCGCGGGCGAGGCCTACGAGCAGGGTGACGCCGCGCCGGTGGCGCCCTCCACGGATGCCCCCGCGTTCGCGAGCCGCAAGTACACGTTCGAAGCGCAGCGTGAGAGCGCATCGACCGCGTGGCCAAAGGTGCCCTTTACCGAGCAGATGCGCGAGGAGGGCTACACCATCCTGTGTCCGCAGATGGCGCCGATCCACTTTGACCTGGTCAAAGAGGTGTTCCGTGGTGCTGGCTACAACTTGGAGCTGCTGCCCTCGACCGATCACGACGCTGTCGAGGCCGGCCTGCGCTACGTGAACAACGACATCTGCTATCCGTCGATCCTGGTGACGGGCCAGATCATGGAGGCCATCGAGAGCGGTCGATACGACCTGTCCAAGACGGCCGTGGTTATCAGCCAGACCGGCGGCGGCTGCCGTGCCACCAACTACATCGCACTCATCCGCAAGGCCCTGCGCGAGAGCGGCCACCCCGAGATTCCGGTGATCTCGCTTTCGGCCGTGGCGCTCGGCGAGGACAACCCTGGCTTTAAGATTACGCCGGCGCTGCTCAAGCAGGCGGTCTACGCGGTGCTCTTTGGCGACGTGATGATGCAGATGCTCTATCGCTGCCGCCCGTACGAGGCAACGCCCGGTGCCGCCAACGCGCTCTACGAGGAGTACATGGCACGGGCCCGCAAGCTGGCGCCCAAGTTCAACCGCCACAACTACACCAAGCTGTGCCGCGAGGCCATCCGTGCGTTCGACACCATGCCGCTCGTGGGCGAGGGTACCAAGCCGCGCGTGGGCGTGGTCGGCGAGATCCTGGTCAAGTTCCATCCCACGGCCAACAACCACGTGGTCGACGTTATCGAGCGCGAGGGCTGCGAGGCCGTAGTACCGGGCCTGCTTGACTTCTTCCTGTACTCCATGAGCAACGCCGAGCTGCAGAAGGATGAGCTGGGTAGCTCTGCTACAACGCGTGCGGGCATGCAGGCACTCATCAAGCTCGTGGACTGGATGCGTACGCCGGTGGAGGAGATGCTCGAAAAGTCCCGCCGCTTTGAGGCGCCCGAGCGCATCGGCACCATGGCCGACAAGGCCCGCACGGTGCTTTCGGTGTGCAACAACATGGGCGAGGGCTGGCTGCTCACGGCCGAGATGCTCGACCTGATCGATCATGGCGCACCCAATATCATCTGCACGCAGCCCTTCGCGTGCCTGCCCAATCACGTGGTGGGCAAGGCCGTGATCAAGGAGCTGCGCCGTCAGCACCCCGAGAGCAACATCGTCGCGGTGGACTACGACCCCGGTGCGTCCGAGGTCAACCAGCTCAACCGCATTAAGCTCATGATCAGCGTGGCCAAGGAAAACATGCGCGCCGGCAAGGGCTTTAAGCTCGAGAAGGTGGCGCCGCTCGCGATGGACGAGGTCACTGGCCAGATGCGTGCCCATGACGGCTGCGTGAGCTGCGGGCCGGCCAGCGAGGAGGCCGTGGCATCGGTCGCTGAGCGCCTGGGACGCGGCATTAAGAAGTAGCTGGCCTGCTATGGGCTGGATATGAGACAAACGGGTGGTGGCCGTACCGGCTACCACCCGTTTTTGCTTGGACATATGTTGCGTAAACGCCCCGACTATCACCCTTTGCGAACTCAGATTTCGGAAGTATGCGGCAAAATCTGAATAGACCGAGCACACCGAATATGTCCAAGCCCTGTACCTGCGGTTTTATTGGCGGAAAATCGGGGGGGGGGTGCTCAAGGGTTCCGGAATTTGCCGCATACTTCCGCAAACGACGTCTCGGTGGCACAAAAAATCGCCCTCGGAACCCTGAGATAATGAACAGATGTAGCCGTTCGCCGCAAATTACCGTCCGTTTATAGAACCCACCCCCAGTGTGCAGCCCTCTTACGGTTGAATAAATACACATCTATGGAATTACGTAAGAGAGGACTGTTTCTATGAGCTACAAGACCGTTTGCGTTGCCGGCGGCGGCGTGCTGGGAAGCCAGATTGCCTTTCAGGCTGCCTACTGCGGCTTCGATGTAACGATTTGGCTGCGCAGCGAGGGCAGCATCGGTCGCACCCAGCCCAAGATCGATCATGTGCGCGAGGAGTACATCGCGGCAATCGAGGGTATGGCGGACGGCACGGGCGAGTGGTGCTCCGGTATCGCCGATAGCGGCAAGCCCTTCGACAAAGAGGCGGCACTCGCCGCCGTTGAGCGTGCCTACTCCACACTCAAGCTGGAGCTCGATCTTGCCAAGGCAGTGGCCGACGCCGACTTGGTCATCGAGTCTATGGCCGAGGACACCCAGGCAAAAATCGATTTTTACAAGAAGCTCGCCCCGGTCCTTCCGCAAAAGACCGTCGTCGTGACCAACTCCTCCACGTTACTGCCGAGTACCTTTGCCAAGTACACTGGTCGCCCCGAGAAGTACCTGTCGCTGCACTTTGCCAACTCTATCTGGAAGAACAACATGACCGAGGTCATGGCACAGGACCAGACCGACAAGCGCTACTTCGATGAACTCGTCGACTTTGCCAACGACATCCGTATGCTGGCGTTGCCCGTCAACAAGGAAAAGAACGGTTATCTGCTCAACTCCATGTTGGTACCGTGGCTGCTTTCGGGCCTTGATCTGTACGTCTCGGGCGTGAGCGATCCCAAGAGCATCGACCTCGCGTGGACGCGTGGCACCGGCGCTCCCAAGGGCCCGTTCCGCGTATTCGACACGGTGGGTATCCAGACGGCCTACAACATCGTCATGCAGTATCAGAAGGTGCCGGGCCTGGTGAGCCCGCTGCTCAAGAAGATGATGATGCCCTACAACTTTAAGGCCATGGCCTCCGTTCTCAAGAAAATGCTCGACGAAGGCAAGCTGGGCGAAAGCTCGGGCGAGGGCTTCTTCAAGTACTAAGAACGATCCCTCGGGGTCGGAGGAAAACGGATCATTTTCGGCCGCCAGCAGTGAGAAGATGGACCCAGAAATAGAAAGGAGTGGCAATGGGCTGGCTCGGGCTTTGAAGACAAGTTATTGCAGGCCCAGGGCGATTTCTCGCTCAATGCAGGCCAGCACAGCGTGACGTATCTGCCGAGTTCTGACACGGCAGCGACTGGTCGCTACCAGGTGCTGCTATACGACAACAACTTTGGTGCGACCGAGCGCTATCCCAAGTTCGACTGGGGCCAGCTGGGCGCCGCGGTGGTGACCGACTACAGCAAGGGAACGCATTCGTTTGGGCGCATCTTTACGGTGGACGAGACCGTGCGCACCTACGAGCTTGTGGACCAGATCGCCGTGCCGTTCTCGGGCTATGCGAGCAGTGCGCAGCGCGTCGGCGATTCGAATAGCATGCTCGTGGCATCGGGCATGGCCAAGACTTTTGCCGAGTACGATCGCTATGGACTGCCCATCGCCACCTACGAGATGGAAGCCGAGAAGTACATCTACCGCGTGTACAAGTACGAGCTGTAGGGCCGCGCTTAGGTTTGACCAATGGAGTATGAAAACACGCCGTTCGCCGATGCCCCCTCCGCGAGTGGCAGCCATATGGTTTGATGTCAGAAACATATAGTTGTCGTCAGCCTGCTGGCGACGTTCCCCCTGACATCGGAGGTTCCAGGTATGTTTCACGCGCCGTTAAACAACTATCGGTTGGGCTAACATGGGTCGCCGTGCTATTTCGATAACCCTTGCAGTGGTCTGCCTAGCTGTGCTCCTGGGCGCTACAGGGCTGTTTGCTATAAGCCGAGAAACGTCCTATATGCAGGAATGCGCTTCGGAAGGTTTTGCCATTGATGGTTTCTATCGGGATGACAAAACGAGTCGGGAAAGCCTGGCTTTTCATGAGGAGGACAACTGTCGATGGCAGCTGGTCGACAAAGACGGAATCTGCACAAACGGGCAGTTTAAGCGTACGGACGATCCCAATATCCTGGTATTAAAGAAGGAAAACGGCGAAGAATTCGGCACGGTTCACGTTGCGTATATATCGCGCCGACGCAATCAGGGGCAGATTTACCTAATTAGAAATACTAAGGTGACCCGATTTTATCTTGTGAGCACCGATCCGGCGTTTACGGTGGAGTCTGGCGATGTCGCTGCGGACGTCTGATTCACGGCAATAAAACAGCGAACGGGGCGCGGGTGTGAACTGCACCCCGCTATTTGCTCGTGTCCGTATCGCATCTGCGCCTCGTCGTAACTTGCGTCCGTGCAGGCATTCATCCCCCCGCCGGCATCACTTCACATCGAACTCAACGCGATCGAGCTCGGGCACATTGAGGTCGATGAGTTTGCGGGCGACACGGCGGTCGTGCGCCCCAAGCGCCTCGCCTGTCGTCACATGGGCGACAATCTCGCGCTCGACGATGCCTTCTTCGTCCCCTTCGGTGGCCGAGGTCTCGACGGCGACGGTGTAATCCTTAAAGCCCGGCAGCACCGCCGCAAGCTCGCGCGTGGTTTCGGTGACGCCGTAGCCGTCCTGCACGCCGGCCTGCGCCGAGCCAATAGACCCCGCTGTCATAACGATGCAGGGGATGGCAAAGACTACCGTGCCCACAATGATGCGGCGGCGCACCTTGCGTGACAGCTCGTCGACCTCGGCATCTTCTTCGGCGGTCACAATGCCGTCGCCGTTGAGGTCGCGCTTGAGCGGCACGCGCAAAAGAAGCAGCACGGCTTCGGCAGCCAGTGCGATAAAGACTACGTTGATGCCAAACTCGTAAAGCGCCGAGAGAAACAGTGACCCGCTTGCGATGGCGATGCCGTAGCCCGCCGCGCACAGGGGCGGCATGAGCGCGGTCGCCACGGCTACGCCGGCAATGAGCGTCGAAGGCTCCTGATCGCGCGAGTTGCCCAGCCCGCCCGCAAAGCCGCCCGCGAGTGCGACGGCAAGGTCCCATATGGTGGGTGTCGAGTTGTCGATGATGGCGGCCGTGGTGGTGCCAAGGGGAGAGAGCTTAAAGTACAGCGTGGACGTGACCAGGCAAAAGACCATCTGCAGTGCGAGGCTGGCAATGGCCTCGACGGTGATCTCGCGGTCGAGCGTTGCAATACCGTATGCCATGGCAAGGACCGAGCCCATAAGCGGGCAGATGAGCATGGCGCCCACGATGGCAATGTCCGAATCGATATCGAGGCCGATGCTTGCGATGAGCATGGCAATAATCAGGATGCATAGGTGGGAGCCAGTCAGACGCGCCCCGTTTACAAAACGCTTGCGGATCACGTGATAGGGCGCGCGTCCTTCGCGAATGTTGAACGCGCGCTTTAAAAAGCGACCAGCCTGCTCGGCAGCCTCGCTATGGGCAGGGCGGATGCCGTGGCGCCGGTGATGGCGTTCGCGTAGTCGCTTGATCTGTTGTTTGTCGAGTTCCATGTCCACCTCGTTCCAGCGCGGTCCGCGCAACGCGCCCGTTGTCCTAACTCTACACCGTGGCGGGCGGGGTGTCTGTTGGATGCGGAATCCGATAGGGCGGATGACGCGGGAGCAAATGCAAATCACAGGCTCAATTCCATCCCGCGAGAATATGATGCACCAGCTCCTTCAAATGTGACGAAACTGTGAAGTACGAGAGCGTGAATTTCAAAAAATACGCTGGTCGCCAATGTTGCGCAACAGAATTCAAAAATCGACAGCTACCGTTTGATACGTATGGATACATCCGTGTCAAAGGGAGAAAGCCATGGCAAACTACAGTCCACAACACTTTGAGCCTCGGGCCAAGACTGTCAACGTCAAGGGCGTTGCTAACCGCGCCGTCGCAACCGTTTTGACGGCGGGCCTCATCGCTCAGCCGCTCATGTCGCCGCTGGCGGCAATCGCCGCACCGTCAACCGATAACGGCGATTCTGTTCAGGGGGGTGTTCCTATAGTTTTGTCAACTGGGAAATGCTGCCCGCGCGACTGAATC
>CALGZY010000204.1 GCA_937934355.1 uncultured Collinsella sp.
GGGTCAGCCCGTGGGAGGCCAGGGCGCCGCTGACCGGTGGACGGCACCGAGCCGTGCGCTTGGACTGAGAAGGGGGAGGCCTCGCGGCCTCCCCCTTTTTTGCGTTTACCGGGCATAAATGACTCATTTACGCCAGACGATTTAATTCTTTTTGGTATTGAGCTTTTATTTAAAGAAAATAAAACGAATAACAAGGGCAATTGCTATGGCTGCAATGATCAAAAGCAGGATTGTCAGTCGATGCTGCTTGCGTCGTTTACTTGATGAAACGAAGATTGATTTTCCCTGTTTTGGCGTTTCGAGATAGCGAGCCGAATGCGTCAAGGTTTGCTTTGGTCGAGGACCTCTTTGTTGATGAGCGGCGGATGCTTTCAGTGGATCATCACTAGCTGCGCTGTTTTTAGATAATGGTGCGTCTTTCAGATATATAGGGTCTCCCGAGGCGACGCCCATATGTTTACGTCCCGTTTGGGCATCCTCGAGCGTTTTATATCGATTTCTCGTCACATACTCGGGCTCAGGATCATTAATGGGCTCTTGCGAGATGTGGGGGCGATGGAACCGTGGCGGCTGCGTGGAAGTTTCTTCCCCCTGCGTCTGCATAAACATTTTGTTCTGGTTTTGGTCGTCCATGATGCCCTTTAGCTCGTTACCAACAACGTGTACGCGCTCATTGTAAGCCCCTTGTTATTTGTAGCTGCGAACATACTCGTTATTTAAGCTCTGGTTCAAAGAACCTTAACCTTACTAAAACCTTAGTTATACACACTTAGATATGCTTATAGTACTGGACTCAAAAAACTTTATAGTCGATGTATATATAAGCACTGTGTGGGCATATATAAGAGCGTCAAAAGAAGTCCCAGTCACCTAGAAGATGGCTCGGCAGTCCTAAAAGGAGTGGTAAACATGGCAAGCATGGTTCCTTATCGTTCGGTTTTTGGCGTTCGTCCTTCTGCTAGCTCGCTATTCGATCTGTTTGATGATATGACCGACCTTGCAAACAACTCGATTGCTTCCAAGGCGTTCCCCGTTGATGTCGAGGACAAGGGCGATGGCTATGAGGTCAAGTCCTATCTGACCGGCGTCGCCAAGGATGACATCGACGTTGAACTTAACGAGGGTCGCCTGTCGATTAGCGTTAACGTTGTAGAGGACGAGGAGAACGAGGGCAAGAACTTCCTGCAGAAGGAGTTTAGCTCGTACAGCGCGACGCGTGGCGTATATCTGAAGGACGCTTCGAGCGAGGGCCTCTCTGCTAAGTATGCTGACGGCATCCTCACCGTTACGGTCCCCAAGATCGTCGAGAAGAAGAACGTCACGAAGATCTCCATCGACTAACATCGTTCGTGTTCTGCGTTATTTAAAGACAACAAAAAGGGCTGGGAATCGCTTCCCGGCCCCTTTTGCTGTCTAGGACAGTCTATTGAATGGTTGCCGGCTGATACTGGCTTGCGGGGCGTATCGAGAGATTTCGCGATCCTTGGAGAAGGGTTGCGGAGCTGCCGACCTCGTCATCCAGGGTTGCGGCTAGAGCTTTGGCATAGCTTTTGACGGTAAGGCCCGGACGATTGTTTTCTTGGCTGATATGCATGGCAATGAGCTGTTCGGTGCGATCGGTAACAAGTTCGCGCGCGGCTTCGGCGGCTTGGCTGTTGGAGAGGTGTCCCCTTGCAGACAGGATGCGCTCCTGAAGAAAGCGGGGATATTCTCCCTCGCGCAGCATGGTCACATCGTGGTTGCTTTCGAGTGCGAGGACTCGACAATCTTTGAGGGTTTTCATGGCTTGGCTCGATAGCTCTCCGGTGTCGGTGGCAAACCCAATGGAATCATCGAGAGCATTGAATCGATAGCCGACCGGATTGATGACATCGTGTGATGTTGAGTAGGTTTGCACGTGGATGCCGGCAATGGACAGGGCGTCGCCGGGATCGAATTCCTCGACAGGCAGATGCGAAAGATTTTCTTTGTTCGAAAGAGTGCCCCTGCTGGCAAAGAGGGGGCCGTGCCAGTGCTTGCACCAGACATTGAGGCCCTTGATGTGATCGCTATGCTCATGAGTAATGAGAAGAGCCGAGACGTTGTCTGCCGAGAGCCCCAGTTCTGCCATGCGCTTTAATGTCTCGCGGCGAGACAGTCCGTCATCGACCATAATGAGCCCCTGCGGGCCCTCGATGAGTGCGCAGTTGCCTTTAGAGCCACTGCCGAGGATATGAAGGTGCAGGCAAGACATAAGATTCCAAAGGATACAATGGGTGCGGACGAATAAAGGAGGAAGCGAATGCCAACGGTATCACAGCATTACGGACACCATGCCGTGCCTGGGGCAGTCGATGAGACCCGGACGAGGCAGCAGGCAGCTCCTGTCGTGCTCATGGTATCAGGCGGCGCGGACTCGACGGCACTGCTTCTTATGGCGTGCACATCAAAGCTGGATATCCAAGACGGACGCGGTGTTGCCCCCATTGCTCGCGAGCGCCTGCATGTGCTGCATGTAAACCATCATCTGCGCGGCAAGGCGTCCGATGGCGACGAGGCCTTTGTGCGTGAGCTCTGCGCGAAATATGGTTTACCGCTGTGCGTGGAGCACGCATATTTTGATGATGAATCGGGCAATATCGAGGCGGCTGCCCGCGAGGTACGCTATGCCGCGGCGCGGAGGTATGTTCGCGAGCTCTGCGCCCAGACGGGGGCACCGCGAACGGCGGCTCGTATCTGCACCGCGCACACGTCTTCGGATCGCGCGGAAACGTTTTTGATGAACGCGATTAAGGGTTCAGGGCCTGCTGGCCTATCGAGCATTCCTCGCCGGAGGAATATCGTGGTGCGTCCCTTGCTCGACCTAACTCATGGCGAGCTGGTGGGCTATCTGCAGGTACATGGTCAGCCGTGGCGTGAAGACGAGAGCAATGAGGATATCTCGTATCTGCGAAACTACGTGCGCCATCGGGTAATGCCAGTGGTGGCACAGCGTAATGCGAGCGTGTGCAAGACGATTGGCGCCGCCTGTGAGATCTTGGGTGATGAAGATGCGTTTCTATCCCAGCTGTCGGCACAGGCGTTTCGAAGCTGTTTGCGCAAAGAGGCAGCGGGCGCACTGGTGCTCGATGCCAGGCGCCTTGCTGCGGCCGAGGTGGTAATCGCGCGGCGCATCGTGCGACTGGCGATCAAACGCATCGATCCGGACGCTCGTCCCGAGATGCGACATGTGGAGCGAGTCCTTTCCTGCGTTGCCGAAGGCACAGGCTCGGTCACGCTTCCGGCGGGAATTGACGCGCGCGTCGAGTTTGGCATGCTAGCGTTTAAGGCGCCGGCGGCTCGCGAGGGCCTGGTCGCGGACTGGGTTACCGTACCCGGTCGTTTGCCGTTGGGCGGGGGGCGCATGCTGGTCGCAGAGCCGATGGCCGTTGAGCCGGGATGCGATATCGTGCGCCGCGCCCGTGAGCTTGCGGTTGCCGGGGAAGTGACAGCTTTGGTAGACGCGGCTGCCCTGGGTTTTGCCGACAGCGATAGTGAGCGGATCCTGGCGGGCTCACGTGGCGAGATCCCTGCCGAGGCGCGATTGGCGCGCCTGTGGGTGGACGGTCCCGCACCGGGAGACGTGATGTGCCCGTTAGGGATGAGTGGCCGAAGCAAGAAAGTATCCGACTTGCTAGGTGAGGCTCGCATTCCCGTTTCCGAGCGCGCCGGCGTGCCCATGGTGAGGACGGCGCCGGGGGGTGCCGTGGTGTGGGTCGCCGGAGTTCGCGCGGACGAGCGTTTTAAGTGCACGGCCGCAACGCGCGTGGTATATCTGCTCCGCGTGGTCGATGCGGAATAGCGTCCCACGCCTGCTATTCTGTGCGACGTTGACGGTATTCCCGCGCTGATGGCGCACGGGCTGGTAAATTTACCCCGTGCGCTGCTAGAATGTGTAGTTCGCGTCCATACGGCGGTGTGTGGGCGATAAGCACAAGAAAGGGTTGTCATGGCTTCTCAACATCCGGATATCGAGAAGGTTCTGTTCACGCAGGAGGATATCGACGGTATCGTCTCTCGCCTGGGCGAGGAGATTACGCGCGACTACGCGGGTAAGGATCTGGTGCTGATTGCGGTCCTGCGCGGCGCCGTGGTCTTTATGGGCGACCTGATGCGTAAGATCGAGCTGCCGACCAACATCGATTTCATGGCTGTTTCGAGCTACGGCGACGGTGTGAAGTCCTCGGGTATCGTGCGTATCATTAAGGACCTGGATATCGACATCCGCGGTCGCGACGTGCTGATCGTCGAGGACATTCTGGACTCGGGCCTGACGCTCAAGTATCTGATGAAGAACCTCGAGAGCCGCAAGCCCGCTTCTCTGGAGGTCGCCGCCTTCCTGTGGAAGGACGTTGAGGACCGCGTCTCGGCCATCACGCCCAAGTATGTTGGAACCCATTGCCCCGATGCCTTTGTGGTGGGCTACGGCCTCGACTATGCCGAGCGCTATCGCAACCTTCCGTATCTGGGCATTTTGAAACCGGAGGTTTATTCGTAAGATGCCCGACGACCGTAACGACAACAATTCCCAGACTCCCCGGGACCCAAAGATCCCGGGGATGCCCGGAGGCAAGAAGCCCACGCGTACGGGCTGGCTGTATTTTCTTTTGGCTTGCGCGCTTCTGGGCTATGCCTTCTTTAATATGGGTTCCGGCTTTGCCAGCCCCAGCAATACCGTTAAGCTCGCGACGAGCGAGATGGTCAGCGCCATCAAGCAGGATCGCGTCGAAGATCTGACCTATACGGTTCAAGACGGAAGCGTGACGGGTCATTACTGGAAGACAAAAAAGGACAAGGGCGATACGAGCGAGCTCAACAGCTTCTCTTCGACCTATGTCGGCTCCGATTCGCTTGCCGAGCTCATGGCGGAGCACCCTGATACCAAGTACATCGTCAACACCAACGATCCCGATTTTTGGGGCGACTTGGCGATGAGTGTGCTTCCGACGATCGCCCTTATTGCCATCATGTTCTACTTTATGCGCCAGATGATGGGCGCCAACAACAGGAACATGCAGTTTGGCAAGACCAACGCCAAGACCAACGAGGCCACACGCCCCAAGGTCAAGTTTGAAGACGTTGCAGGCGTGGACGAGGCAGTCGAGGAGCTCGAGGAGATCCGTGACTTTTTGAGCGATCCGGATCGCTATCGCAAATTGGGCGCCAAGATCCCGCGTGGTGTGTTGCTGGTTGGCCCTCCGGGCACCGGTAAAACGCTGCTGGCCAAGGCCGTTGCCGGCGAGGCGGGCGTGCCGTTCTTTAGCATCTCGGGTTCCGACTTTGTCGAGATGTTCGTAGGTGTCGGTGCCAGCCGTGTGCGTGACCTCTTTAAGGAGGCCAAGTCCCAGGCCCCGTCGATCATCTTCATCGATGAGATCGATGCCGTGGGACGCCAGCGCGGAGCTGGCTTGGGCGGCGGTCACGACGAGCGCGAGCAGACGCTCAACCAGCTGCTGGTCGAGATGGACGGCTTTGAGGAAAGCGAGTCGGTCATCCTGATCGCTGCGACCAACCGTCTTGACATCCTGGATCCGGCATTGCTGCGTCCCGGCCGTTTTGACCGCCAGGTTACGGTCGACCGTCCGGATGTGAAGGGCCGCGAGCAGATCTTGCGCGTGCATGCCGAGAACAAGCCGATGGACGAGGACGTTAAGTTTGAGAAACTCGCCCAGATGACCGTTGGCTTTACTGGCGCCGATTTGGCGAACCTGCTCAACGAGTCTGCGCTGCTGGCTGCCCGCCGCCATCGTTCCGTGATCTCGATGGACGAGGTCGAGGAATCGATGGAGCGTGTGATTGCCGGACCGCAGCGCAAGGGTCGCGTGATGACCGAGGCCGAGCGCACCACGATTGCCTACCACGAGAGCGGTCACGCTTTGGTGGGCCACATCCTGGAGCACTCCGATCCGGTCCACAAGATCTCGATCGTCAGCCGCGGTCAGGCTCTGGGCTACACGCTGCAGCTTCCGCAGGAGGACCACTTCCTCAAGACCAAGAACGAGATGCTCGACGAGCTCGCCGTGTTCTTGGGCGGTCGCGTTGCCGAGGAGCTCATGTGCGATGACATTACGTCGGGCGCGAGCAACGATCTGGAGCGCGCAACCAAGATGGCGCGCGAGATGGTCACGCGCTTGGGCATGAGCGAGGAGCTGGGCACGCAAGTGTTTGGCGAGGCGCAACATCAGGTGTTCCTTGGTCGCGATTACGCCGATCACCAGGATTACTCCGAGGAGACGGCGCGCCGCATCGATATCGAGGTTCAGCGCATTATGCGTGAGGCCCATCGTCACGCGGTCGAGATTCTGGATGCCCGCCGCGATCAGCTCGATCTGATGGCCAAGGTGCTGCTTGAGCGCGAGACCGTCGAGGGTGACGCCGTGAACGCCCTGCTCGACAACGAGTGGGATGTCTACCTTGAGCGCGAGGGCGATATCCTGGCGGCCAAGGAGGAGCGCAACGCCAAGGCGGCCGGCATGCCGACCAAGATGCGTGCGCCTCGCATGAGCGAGGAGGAGCTGGCGGCTGATGCCGCGGCATTTGCGCAGGCGGCCATGCAGGAGGATGCCGAAGCCGCATCCGATGATGCCGGCGATGACTGTGCCGTCAATGCCGGTGCCGACACCGACGCCGACAAATAGCCTTTGTGGCGAAAGCCTCTGCGGGGAAACCTGCGGAGGCTTTTTCTTTTTGTTGATTGGGGACAGACTTAAATGAGCGTTTTCACGCATTTAAGTCTGTCCCCAATCAACATTGCTGCGGCGCTTTGCTCGGCTAAAGCGTACAATAGCGCCTATGTGAAAGGGGAACAGATGATCAACGAAACTATGTATGCTCGCGGTGCGGAAAGCTCCATCATCCGCGAGATTTTTAGCTATGGCCTTGAGCGCAAGGCGCAGATTGGTGCGGAAAATGTATTCGATTTTTCGCTGGGTAACCCGAGCGTTCCGGCGCCCGCTGCCGTGGCGGAGTCCATTAAGAAGGCCTTGGAGCTGCCGAGTGACCAGCTGCACGGATACACGCCCGCACCGGGCCTGCCGCAGTGCCGTACCGCCGTGGCTGAGTCGCTCAACCGCCGCTTTGGTACGAGTTATGAGGGCAAGGATGTCTTTATGACCGTGGGCGCCGCGGCTTCGCTCACCTGCACGCTCAACGCCGTTACGAACCCGGGCGATGAGGTTATCGTCATTGCACCATACTTCCCGGAGTATCGCGTGTGGATTGAGAAAGCCGGCTGTACGTGTGTCGAGGCGCTCGCCAATGAAGATACGTTCCAGCTGAGTGTGGACAACGTGCTCAAGGCGATTACCGATAAGACGACTGCCGTCATCATCGACTCGCCGAATAACCCGACCGGCGCCGTGTATACGCGCGACACGCTGACGCGACTGGCCAGTGTTTTACGCGAGGTCAACGCCAAGCGCGATTCCGAGAACCCGATTATGCTCATCTCGGATGAGCCGTATCGCGAGATTGTCTATGGCGCCGAGGTGCCTTGGGTGCCTTCGATCTACGAGCACACCATCGTGTGCTACTCGTATTCCAAGTCGCTGTCGCTACCGGGCGAGCGCGTGGGTTGGATTTTGGTTCCCAACACCAATCCGCAGGCTGCGCGTCTGATGCCGGCTGTTGCGGGTGCCGCCCGTACGCTGGGCTTCGTGTGCGCGCCGGCGCTCTTCCAGCGCGTAATTATCGACTGCATCGATGAGCCGAGTGACGTTGAGGCCTATGCGCGCAACCGCACCGCGCTTACCGATGCACTAGCGGAGTACGGCTACACGTATGTTGAGCCGGATGGTGCATTCTACCTGTGGGTGAAGGCGCTGGAGCCCGATGCGAACGCTTTCTGCGAGCGCGCGAAGAAGTATGAGCTGCTCGCGGTGCCCTCGGACAGTTTTGGCATGCCGGGCTGGTTCCGCTTGGGCTACTGTGTGAGCTACGAAACGATTGTCAATTCGCTACCCGCTTGGAAACAGTTGGCGGACG
>CALGZY010000205.1 GCA_937934355.1 uncultured Collinsella sp.
CAGTCCTGCGCAAGACGAAGGCCACATTAAGTGGCCTTCTTTGCGTGCGGAACTCGCGATGAACTTCGTGCCCCGCCGTCCGGGAGGACGCCTCTTTATTGATGGGAGGCCTGATAGGTCGATGGTTCCGTGCCCGGATGCGTCCAAAGTGGGACGGGCTTTCCGGATGGGCAGGCTTTCGAAAAATGCGTCCCGGAATTTGCCTTTGGAATGGGACGTAGTTTCCTGTTGAGGTGCTTTGCGGAAAGTGCATCCCACTCTGGGCGGTCGAAGTGGGACACACTTTCCCAAAGGCGCTCCAACGGGAAATTGCGTCCCATTATTCGGTCAAGAAACGGGATGCATTTTCCCAATGAGAGCAAAACCGGAAAATGCATCCCACAATCAGCCCTCAAAGTGGGACGCCGGGGACCTCGGACGTTTTTCCGGACCATGTCCCGGCGCTATGCCGCATAGCCCCTCTCCTCGCGATACTCCCTGATGGTCTTCCATCCTAGGTCCTTCTTGAGCTTGCCGTCCCTGTACCACTCGATATATTCGCCGAGCAGGCGGGAGAACTCGTCGAACGGCACGCCGGTCCAGTCCCTGCCCTCGAAGAAGTCGCACTTGAGCGTGCCGAAGAACCCCTCGGCGCGCGCGTTGTCGGGGCTCCGGGCCCTCCTCGACATCGAGCGCACCACCCCGGGGCCGCACGCCTCGCGCCACTCGCGCCCCATGTAGACGGCGCCGCCGTCGGTGTGCACCGTGAGCGGCCGCCCCTCCGTCGGGCAGACTATCCCCACCAGGTCCCTGAGCATGCCGACCATCAGGTCCGAGTCGGCGTGGACCGAGACCCTCCAGCAGATCGGCCAGCCGTCGAAGCAGTCGATCGCCGGCGACAGGTACGCCCTGTACCCGTCGAGCCTGAACTCCGTGACGTCGGTGACCACGAGCAGGCCGGGCGCGGCGGCGTGGAAGTCGTGCGTCCCGTCCCCGCGAAGGGGGACGTTGGCCGGGCGCTCCGCGAGCTCGCCCCGGTAGCTGCGGTACCTCGCCCTCCTGCGCATCTGCGCCGCCTTGCGGGCGACCAGGCCCTCCTCGCGCATGATCCGGCGCACGACCTTCTCGGACGCGACGACGGGGGTCTCGGCGTCCCCGGGCGCGAGCGCGCGCCACGAGACGGGCTCGCCGGGCCCCCTCCTGAGGTCGGCGGTAACGGATTCGGGCCCGTAGGCGCCGCCGCTCGCCTCGAACGACGCGCGCACGCGCTCCCTGAGCGCGTCCTTGGGGTCGGGCCTCGAGATCCTGGACGCCTGGTCAAGATAGGTGCTCTTCGGGATCGACAGGGTCCTGGTCACGTCCGCGAGCCTCACCGCCGGCGAGAGCCTCCTCGCCGCCTCCCCCGCCCTGTGCTTCTCCTCGTTCGTCAAAGAGCCAGGGCCTGGTGCTTTTAGGACGTCCAACACCGCCAGGGCCTCGGCGAGCCTGACCTGGATTGGCTACACTGATGTGGACAGTTCCGGGAGGGGCGCAGGAGACGGGAGGGCCGTATATGAGGGACCCCAGGCACCCGAGGCATTTCACCGACGAGTTCAAGAGGCAGATAGTCGACCTCTACAACGCCGGCAAGCCCAAGCGCGAGATCATGGACGAGTACGACCTCGGCAAGAGCACCGTGGAGAGGTGGATCAAGTCGATAAACGCGACCGGCTCGCCGCGCGCCGCGTGCAACCGCACGCCCGAGCAGAACCGGATCCTGGAGCTCGAGCGCGAGAACCGCAGGCTCCGGATGGAGGTCGACGTCTTAAAACAAGCGGCGCTGATATACGCTCGAAAGTGAGGGCCATAGCGGCCAACGAGGGCCGCTACCCCATATCAGCGCAGTGCAGGCTCCTCGGCGTCGCGAGGTCGACGTACTACTCCATGCGCTCGCGGGCCGACCGGCCCGCCGCGCCGGACCCCGCCGCGCCGGCCGTGGTCGCGGCCCACGCCGCCAGCAAGGGCCGGTACGGCTCGCGCAAGATAAAGGCGTCGCTCGAGAGGTCGGGCGCCACCGTCAGCCGGCGCCGGGTCTGCCGCATCATGAGGGAGAACGGCCTGGTCAGCGCATACGGCAGGAAGAGGTTCAAGGTGCACCCCGGGGCGGTCAACGAGGCCGACGTGCCCAACGTCGTCGCGCGCGGCTTCGGCGGCAGGGCGCCGCGCACCCATATATGCAGCGACCTGACCTACGTGCGCGTCGGGGCCTCGTGGAACTACGTCTGCCTGCTCGTCGACCTCTACAACAGGGAGATCGTCGGCCACTCCGCCGGGCCCAGGAAGGACGCCCGGCTGGTCAAGTCGGCGTTCGCGACGCTCTCCTTCCCCATCTCGGACATCGAGGTCTTCCACACGGACCGCGGCAGCGAGTTCGACAACGCCGAGATCGACCTGATGCTCGAGGCCTTCGGCATTGAGAGGTCGCTGTCGGCCAAGGGCTGCCCCTACGACAACGCCGTCGACGAGTCGACCAACAGGATACTGAAGGCCGAGCTCGTCCACCGCGAGACGTTCGGCACGACGCGCGAGCTCCGGGCCAGGCTCTCGGACTACGTGCACTGGTACAACAACTTCAGGATCCACTCGACGCTGGGCTACATGTCTCCGGTCGAGTTCAGGGAGGCGGGGCTGTCCCTCCCGGAATCGTCCAAATAGGTGTTGCCAATCCAGTCGTAGATCCGCCTGGCGGTGTGGCGCTGCTTCCTCGGGGCCCCGAGGTCGGCCTCGAGAACGCCCGCGACCCATTCCTCGTTGCCCTCGAGCGCGGGCCTGCCCCTCCTCCGGGGCATCGGCGCGGCGGGCGACATGTCCTCCATGTCGGCGTACTTCGCCACGGTGTTCCGGCTCACGTGGAGCATTCGGGCGATCTCGGACCTCGAGCGCCCGGCGGCATCCATCGACCGTATATCATTCACTGTGTCCAGGGGCACGGTCATCTCCTCCATCCTTCCCGGGCGGGCTCGCCAAAGTAACCGCCCGGGGAAACCATACGGCGAGGGCCGCGCCCCCGGTCCCCGGAGCGCGGCCCTCTTGCTTAAACTGCTCAATTTTTCGTGCTCACGGTGCTTATTTCCCAGTGATCACTCGGACCACTTCTTAGTGAACATCAACACGGCTCGACGCCTCCGCGGGGAGGCGGGCGCGGCGCCCGAGCGCCTCGCGGCGAACGCGGGGCTGCCCTCGCCGTGCGAGCAGTGCATGCGCTCCGCCCGGCCGGGCATCTCGCGGGCGGTCAGCTCGCCCGCCTCCTCCAGCTTGAGCCAAGCATACAGGTTGTCCTTGTTCGGGAAAAGCGGCAGGCTCCTGCAGGCGGCGGGGGCGGATAGGCCGCTCCGGTGGAACTCCCAGAGAATCCCCTCGCGCTCCTCTTTCGTGTACATCGGACTCCCTCCTGGACCCAGATTGGGTCCGAGATTTTGTCCGAGGTCCCCCGTTTCCCAATGAGGCTCAAGCGGAAAATGCATCCCGGAATTTGCGCTCAAAGTGGGATGCGGTTTCCGGTTGAGGGTCTAAGGGGAAAGTGCGTCCCAGAATCGACGCTTGAAATGGGATGCAGTTTCCCGATGAGGCACTCGACGGAAAATACATCCCAGAAATGGCCTTTGAGCTGGGATAAGATTTCCGCGGCATCTCGGATTCTCAAAAATGAGACACGCCGTTGGCGAAAATGAGACACGTGATATCGGGCATCGGACGTATCATTTGTAAAAATGAGTCCACTCCACTCGAATAAAGCGAGGTCCCTCATGTACGTTCCACACCCCCGTATCCGTAGGCTGTCGAAAATCCCGCTTGTTGGGACGGCGGCGCTTGCTGCGTTGATCGCCATGAGCGTCGCCTGCTTCACGGCCACGCCCCAGGTTGCCCAGGCGGCAGACGCGCCCGCAATCACCGATATGACCGAGCAGGATTATCAAGCCCTGGGTCTGGGCGCGAGCGAGGACATTCCGGCCGATACCGTTGGCCCCTATTCCACTGATACCCCCACGACGTTTGCCACGCGCAGCGAGGTCTATATGGCAGCTAACGGTAGCCATGGCAATCGCTACACTCTGCGCGACAAGCTCGAGAACGTCGAGCGCGGTGACATTGGCGGCAGCAGCAAACTCACCGATGGCTATGGAAGTGTGTGGGGCGCCGCAAAGTTCTGGCAAAACGTCAACAACTTCGATACGAACAGCGATCTCTACAAGCATAGCGACTACGGTGGCGGCACCTGGTCGTACCTAAGCAACAATGAGTCCTCAACAGTACTCGCCAACGACAACAACGGTTTCTCGGGCATTCACGCCACGAGTGTCGAGTTCTGCAGCGACGCCAGCACGGGCAAAAAGAGCCGCGTTGCCGAGCTCCGTGCCTACGGCGACAGTTCCTCCACGACGATTGACGGCAAGTCATACGCCGGAAAGGTTGAGCTGGTCCTCTACTCGTTTAGCAACGGGCGTACGCGCACTCTCGACACACACCTGCCGGTGACGGTCAACACTAATATGATGTACGAAGGCCGTTTTAAGTACCTGGATGCCGGTTACCTGCAAGAGCACGACGCCGTCTTTGATGTCGAGGCGGGCGATGTCGATGGCGACGGCGTCGACGAGCTTTTTGTCTACGCGGGCTGCTATGTCGACGAGAACGGCGTGCGCAAGGCTGTAGTCGACATGTATGACTTGGAGGGCGGCAACTGGAAGCAAAGCGTCGTCAAGATCGATGCCGGTAACGCCGCGGACTACACCACGCACAACAAGGGCGGGAACGACTCCTGGACGCAGCTTCAGTCAGCTCCTGTCGTTTCGCTAGCGGCCGGCGACCTCGATCGCGATTTTTGCGATGACCTCGCCATCGTGGTCTCGGCACCCTACGGCAAGAAGAATATTGATAAGTCGACGCATTGCGAGCTGTTTTCGTGGGATGCATCCAAGGGTGCGCTCGTCCATGTCGATGCTCTGGGCGACGCGGGCGCAATCTCCCTCTCCGCGAACGGCAAGACCATGGTCGCTGCGAATGCGACGTTCGGCACGTTTGCCGCCTACGATGAAGAAGGAAAGAAGACGGGTGAAACCGTCACGGGCCTTATTCTTGCGGGCTATGACTGGCAACGCAGCGCTTTTGATTACGGCGCTTCTGACGGCAGCAAGGGGTTGTACGGCGCGCTGTACCGCTACGCGTATTTTGATTCGGAGTCTGGCGAGTTCAAGCTTTCCGATTGCAAGGAATACAGAGACGGGCTCCTCGCCTCCTATGGGTTGATGCATGTGCCCAACAGCGCATGGAAGGATAGCGCTCAGGATAAGCGCTATCCGTGCACCTTGGCGCCTATTGCCCTTGCCACTGCCAACCTTGACGGCCTGTCCGAGCAGCTGGCGGTCGACGAGGTGCTCGTGGGCGGCGATGTGTTCCGCGACTTTGCCTGCAACACGGCACAGAGCGGGGCTCAGGGCTTGGGGTCCATGGTCGGAACCATGAGCATGAGCGGTCAGCAATACAACAGCAGCAACAAGCATGACCACAAGGGTATAGAGCAGGTGTGGATCAGCGACGTCAAGGCGGGCAGCGTCTCGGGTTCGGACCGCTATAACGAGAGCTTTATTGCCGTGGTGGGCAAGCACCGCGACGAGGACCTGCGCAAGAACGATGACTACTATTGGATGACCGCCTCGCATTTTTCGCTCGACGAGAACGGAAAGGTGCGCCGCGGCGAGGAGCAGGTGATTAGCGAGAGCAACCGTCGCGGCACTACCTACGGCACATTTATCTCGCTCGCGCTGCCCGATGTCGACAACGACAGCGTCAAGATCACGTACAAGGACCGCTACAAGGTCTATACCAACCTGCGCGTGCTTGCCGTGCTGCAGGATGCGCCCTATGTTGAGGATCTGGAGCAGGCATACGGCTATCTGGTGTTGGGCGGCACGTCATACGGAGAGGAAAAGGGCACGGGGACATCCCAGGGCTATACCATTGGCGCCGAGTTGGGCGTTGCCGTCGAGGTGCAGACCGGTCCGCCCCTGGTCGCGATGAATGCTTCAGTCGATTTTGCCGCCGAGGGATGCTATGACTACCGGAGCGAGCGCACGGTCAGCGCAAGCGTAAGCTATGAGTCGCATGCCGGCGAGGGTGACAAGGCCGTGCTCTACACGATTCCGATGGTCTATTACGAGTATGAGATCGAAAATGAGGAAACTGGTGGCAAGGGCGTGATGGCGACGCCCGTGTCGCTCGGCGCGCAGACCTCGGTCGTTAATGTCGAGGCCTATGACCGCATTGCCAAACAGCACAATATGACGCCGCTCAGCTACTTTTTGACCAACCGGTCGGGAGAACCCGGAACCTATCAAACGACGCTCAACGGCGAGACTCCCGTTGGGGATTCCTTTGGCCTGGGCAAGCCTGGCGTAACGCGCGCCTACACGCACGATGGGTTTAACGGCGCCGCCGCGCAGTCGGGGGCGAGCATTGAGCAGACCATCGAAGTCGAGGAGGGCAAGGAGCAGGAGCTCGAGCTCGGCTTGACGCTGAACGGCAGCGTTGTCATGGGCGCGAAGCTCGCAAAGCACGAGTTGTTTGGCGGCCTGTGCTTTGGTGCCAACGCCGGCTTTACTACGGGTAACTCCTCGAGTGAATCGACCGAATACGGCGGCACCGTCGACAACCTGCCCGAGGCCGCGCAGGGCAAGTACGGTTTTGTGTGGCGTCTGGGCGTCAACGCGGTGGATGTCGACAAGTTCGAGGCAGACTCGGGCGACAAGCTCGGCACCAAGGACACCGACCAGTTCTGGATCGTGGGCTATGACGTTAAGGACGTCGAGATGCCCGACGCGCCGGCCGTGACGGGCTTTACGGCAAACGCCGTCGATTCGACCAGCGTTACGTTTAGCTGGGACGATGTACTCGCAAACAAGAGTGGCTTTAGCTACGGCGTGGGCATGCTGCAGAGCAATGCGGCGGATGCGGTCGTCAATAGCTGGAAGATTGCCGACAACACGCAGACCTCGCTCAAGTGGGATGGGCTGCAGCCCAATACGGAGTATCGATTCGCCATCGCCGCCGTTAAGAATGGATCCACGACCGAAACAGGTATTCGCTCGGCAATCATCACGGTCAAGACCATGCCCGATGGCATGACGATGACCGTGAGCGGACCTGCGGCGGATGCTGCGGAGGGGTCGGATCTTGGATACGACTCTTCGGTTGAGCGCACGGCGGGAAGCCACCTGACGCTCTCGGCGATTGGCCATGTGAAGCAACTCGGTGCCGACGATAGCGAAACAGGGCTGGCACCGACCTATATGTGGTACCGCAAGGGCCGCGGCGAGACAGAGTTTAAGCTCGTGGGTGCCGATGGCAACCTCGCGGCTGGAACGGCCTCAAAGCTCGAGATTGACCTGACCGCAGACGATGACGGTGCGCAGTATTACTGCCACGTGGGATACAACGACGTGGGCCTCGACACCGGCACGACGCTCGTGAATATCGAGGCCGAGGAGACGGCGCTCACAACGGTGAACGCCACCCCGATCCGCACGCGCCGCCTGTTCTCACAGGCAAGTGCGGGCGCCAAGAAGTTCCTGGACCATACGCTGGTAAACACCGCCGGCCCAACCGATTCCGAAGGCTCAAAGGACCCCGAGACTCCTGAGACCCCGACGAACCCGGACAAGCCCAAGTCCGACAACGGAGCTAAGACCGACACCAAGGTCAAGACTACGACCACAGCGAAGAACCTCGCAAACACCGGCGACCAAACATTCGCCCTAGTCGCCACCGCAGCAGCAGCGGGAGCAACGCTCGTAGTGATAGCCCTCATCATGCTGATCAAGCGCCGCAAGACCCACTAGTAGCCAGTCGAACATATCGACAACCCAAAAACCCGGGTAGCCAAAAACAGGCCACCCGGGTTTTCTGTTGAGTGGAGACTCCGCAAGCGGAAACTGCGTCCCATAATTAGGCCGAGAAATGGGATGAACTTTCCCAATGAGAGCCAACCGGA
>CALGZY010000206.1 GCA_937934355.1 uncultured Collinsella sp.
GACGCCCTGGCCGTCTCCACGCCCGGCTACGGCTGCGGCGCCGAGAGCCTCTTTAAGATGTGCGTCGGCAACCAGATCGGGATCAAGCTTGCCGAGGATGTGGACGTGGAGAGCCTCTTCACCCCGCTCTATGGCAGCTTTATCGTCGAGCTCGCCGAGGACGCCGAGCTGCCCGAGGTCGCCGACGGCGTTGTCGTCGAGCCCCTGGGCACCACCGTTGAGGGTTACGTCATCGATACTGGCTCCGAGGTCATCGAGCTCTCCGAGCTTCAGGAGGCCTGGGAGAGCGGCATCGAGAGTGTCTTTGCCTACCGCAGCGCCGGCGAGACCGCCGAGGTCGAGACCATCGACTTCCGCGCCAAGGACATCCACGTGTACGGCGGCGCCAAGATCGCCCGTCCGCGCGTGATCATCCCCGTGTTCCCCGGCAACAACTGCGAGTACGATAGCGCCCGTGCCTTCCGCGCCGCCGGTGCCGAGGCCGACACCTTTGTGATCAACAACCTCACGCCCGAGGCCGTCGCCGAGAGCACCCACGAGCTTGCCCGCCGCATCCGTGCAAGCCAGATCGTCATGATCCCCGGCGGCTTCTCGGGCGGCGACGAGCCCGATGGCTCCGCCAAGTTCATCACGGCGTTCTTCCGCGCTCCCGAGGTCACCGAGGCAGTCCGCGACCTGCTCAAGGCCCGCGATGGCCTGATGCTGGGCATTTGCAACGGCTTCCAGGCCCTGATCAAGCTCGGCCTGGTGCCCTATGGCGACATCGTCGACGCCACACCCGATGCACCCACGCTGACCTTTAACACCATCGGCCGCCACCAGAGCCGTCTGGTGCGCACCCGCATCTCGTCCAACCTGTCCCCGTGGCTGTCGCAGTGCAGCCTGGACGACCCCTACACCGTCGCCATCAGCCACGGCGAGGGCCGCTTTGTCGCCAATGACGAAGTGCTCGCCCAGCTGATCGCCAACGGCCAGGTCGCCACGCAGTACGTGGGCGAGGACGGCAAGCCCAGCATGGATCTTTCCGTCAACCCCAACGGCTCTGCACTCGCCATCGAGGGCATCACGAGCCCCGACGGCCGCGTCCTGGGCAAGATGGGCCATGCCGAGCGTCGCGGCGACAACCTGTACCGCAACGTGCCCGAGCATGTCCCCGGCGATAAGTTCATGCCGATCTTTGAGAGCGGCGTAGCCTACTTCGCTTAAAGCTTTCCCATCGGGTACAATCCCCTCGGGTAACAACACCCGCCACCGGCACGCCCGGTGGCGGGTTCTTTTTTGCTTCGCAAATATAGGAAGGACATCATGGAAAGCCGCAAGCCGTATCTCGCCACCCTGCCCGGACTCATCCTGGGCTGTCTTGTTTGCTGTGCACTCTGGGGATCGGCCTTTCCCTGCATCAAGATCGGCTACGGCCTCTTTGGCATTCCCGCGCACGACAGCGCCTCGCAGCTGCTCTTCGCGGGTCTGCGCTTCACCCTTGCCGGCATGCTAGTCATTGTTGGCATGAGCGTGGCCCAGCGCCGACCGCTCGTTCCGCAAGCGCGCGATATCAAGCCCATCTGCATCTTGTCGCTCTTCCAGACCATCGGCCAGTACTTCTTTTTCTACCTTGGTCTCTCCCGTGCAAGCGCTATGTCGAGCTCCATCATCGAGGCTAGCGCCAACTTCTTGGCTATTCTCTTTGCCGCCCTGGCGTTTCGCACCGAAAAGCTCGATGCGGCCAAGGTGCTCGGCTGCGTACTGGGCTTTGCCGGTGTCGCGCTCGTCAACCTTTCGGGCGCGGACGGCACCTTTGGCTTTACGCTCGACGGCGAGGGCTTTATCCTGGCCTCCACCGTCGCGGGTGCCCTTTCGACCTGCCTGATCGGCATCTTCTCGCGCGAGCACGACGGCGTCTTGCTTGCCGGGTGGCAGTTCTTGGTCGGCGGCCTGGTCCTCACCGCCATCGGCTTTATGATGGGTGGCGCGCTCTCCCCCACGGCGATTGCCCCCGCCATCGCGCTCATCATCTACATGGCGCTTATCTCCGCGGTCGCCTACTCGCTGTGGTCGCGCCTGCTTGCCGTCAACCCCGTCAGCCGCGTCTCGGTTTTTGGGTTTATGAACCCCGTCTTTGGTGTGCTGCTGAGCGCGCTGCTGCTCGGCGAGGGCGCTGGCACGAGCCCCGTTACCGTCATCGTTGCCCTGCTGTTGGTCTGCGGCGGCATCATCATCGTCAACAAACCCAAAAAAGCCTAGCGAGCTCACCTTTTTAGGGAGGGTGTTCACACACTTTAGCTTAATGGGGTGCGCTGGTTCTCGTTGATTTCGTACCGAGCGCGGTAGCAGACGCCCGTCTTGCCGCAACGCGCCTAGGCATTATGGCCGGTGGCCCCTACAAACGCAAAAGGGGCGCATGACCATCGCAACGGTCGTGTGCCCCTTTTCCTAGCGTATCTGAACGCCAGCTTTCTTTTTCTCGGCCTTGACGCGGTAAAGCTCCGCATCGGCAGCGCGAAGTAAGTCTTGCCAGGTATCAACACTATCGCCGACCCGCGCGTAACCGATGGACATCCGCAATGCTTACGGCACCTCGGCATGCGCGAGCTCGTCGTTGATTGTCGCGCACAGATGCATGATATCCCGTTCCGCCACTGCCTTTTGGAGCACCACGAACTCATCGCCGCCATAGCGCGCAATAAAGCCGCCGGACGGCGAACAGGCGTCCTTGAGCACTGCGGAAACAACCTGAAGAGCATGGTCGCCCTCCACATGTCCATACTGATCGTTAATCTGCTTAAAGCCGTCGGCGTCCATCATAAGCAGATACACATCATCGGCCTGGTCCACATTTGAAAAGAGCGACAGCATATAGGTCTCAAAACGGTTGCGATTGTTAAGGCCAGTCAACGGGTCGGTCGAGATCAGTTGCTCCTGACAAACAATGTAGAGCTGCAACATACTTAACATGATGCCGACACTAAGGCAGGGACCCGAATAAAAGACCTGAAAGACACCGGCCACCAAGGCCGGAATGGCGAAAAATGCCAAGGTTTGATAGATGGCCTTCTTTTGTAGGCTCTCGACCTTGCAAGATTGTATAAACGCATGCAGGGACGTATATATAACGTAGCAGTAGCTGACGATGGGCTGGATCATATAGACAAAACCGCGACGATACGCGCCCTGCGCATCGATATAGAACAGGGCATGCGTCCAGTAGCTAGTAAACGCCAGTACGACTACCAGCACCGCAGGCAGCGTTACAAACGCCATCCTATAGCGCGCGGTCAAAAGGCGAGAACCCTGCACCGTCTCGGAATAGATAAACCAAATGAGGCACGCGGCGGCAAAGAGCGAAAACGAAACCGCGTTGGAAATCCAGTTGGCAGAAATGCCCAGCGTGCCGCCCACACCGTCCGAAAGCGTCCAGATTATATCGAATAACATGTACGCGGCAGAGGTGTAGCCGAGCGTACTAAACAATAACTGCTGGGTACTCGAGAACAAGGAGTGGCGACTTCGCGCGGCAAGCCCGATAAGAACAATCATGCATAGCAGGAATATCTCGATCTTGAGTGCCTTAACCACTAGACGCCATCCCCTCAATATCCAAGTGGTCAGAATCGCCCGATTCGTGTCTGGGCAATAAACGCCCCTTACTCCGCAGGGGTAAGGGGAATAATAGCAGAGCGCCCGAACGTTGCTGCAAGACAGCTCTCGTTCGGGCGCTCTGACGGCGCGAGTTGCACGCCGGAATCAATTATCGGTAACGGACGTTACTCACCGTCGATATCGGTTGCAACAGCCTCCTCGATAGCTTCGACGCCAGCAGGCGACAGGTCTTCCTTACCCTGACAGAACTTCTTGTCGACCCAACCGGTCAGAATCGGAGCCATGATTGCCGTGATGATAACGGCGGTGGCGATCTGGGCGTACGCAGTGGGTGCAAGCTCGGCGTAGCGCGGCGCGACCTCGGCAAGAGCAACCGGCGTGGTCATAGCCGTGCCGGCGATAGTGGAGCAGGCAACGGCCGCCTTGCCGTTACCACCGCACAGGCGCTCGAACGCAAAGGTGATAGGGCCGACGATAAAGAGCGTGATGAGGCCCAGCAGGATGCCCGAAATGCCACCGGCGATGAAGCTCGAAAGGCTCATGGACGCACCGAGCTGAAAACCGATGACAGCGATCGCGGGATTGGCGCCGGGGACCAGCAGGTTCTTGATAAACGGGAACAAGTTGCCCAGGACCATGCCGATGACAAGCGGCAGGATGGAGCCGACGATGGTGCCGACGGGGATGTTGGCGAGACCCGAGACGCCGAGGATGATCATCGTGACGGCGGGGCCGGCCGTAAAGAACAGGATACCGACGGCGCCCTGCTCGGACTCATCGCCGAACTCACCCATGATGCCCGTATAGAGCGCCATGTTGCAAAACGTGATGCCGCCGATGATGGAGACCGAGCTCAGGCCCAAAAAGTTGTCGTTAAAGAAATACGCGACACCCAGGCCCAGCGCGGCTGCCACTACAAGCTTAGGGATCAGCACGACGATGCCGGTCTTAATGGCGCCCGGTGTGGACTTAAAGCTGATGCCGGCACCCACGAAGAGCAGAATCGCAGCGACGATGGTATTGGAGCCGCCGCGGCAGGCAGCCGTAAAGAAGCCGCCGATCTCAAAGACCTGCGGACAGAAGGTGTTGAGCAAAAGGCCAACGATCATGGGATAGATCATGATGTCGCCCGGGATACGCGGTACCTTGAATTTCTTTTGCTCGTTGGCGGTCGCTTCCTGTGCCATGAAACCCCCATTTCCGCTGACGCAGAACAAAAGCCCACGTCACGCTTTGCTACAGTAAAGTTTGACCATGGTACCAGAAGAAGCAGACCGGCTCAGTGAGAAATTCGATTCGTTGGGCCAGGACGGCAAGCACGCCCTGCTTTTATACAAGACTTAAAACGATATAGAACACGATGCCCGAGACGCAGCACCACAACATCGACTTTGTCTTGATTGCCACCGCCACGACGCCGGCGGCCGCAATCCAGGGAATCAAGCCCTGCCACAAGCCGGCGTCGAAAGCGCCAGGGCTTATCAAATCATTAACGACCAGCGCCGCGAAGGCGGCAGGCGGAATATAGCCCAAGGCCTCGGTAACGCGGGGCGACAGCGTTCTCCCGCGCAAGGCAAACGCCGGGGCAATGCGGAAAAATGCGATGGCCGCCCACGACGACAGCCACAGGACCAAAAACTCATTAACGGGCATCGCGAGCGCCCCTTCCTTCGGCGAGGACATCGCACGCGAGCGCCGCGACAACGCCGACAAGTACACTTGCCGGCACGGCGATATTCGTCCACCCCAAGAACTTGCATATGGCGACGGACACCGCGCCCGAAACCGCCGCGACAACGTTGCCGCGCGACAGCCGCTGCGAAAAGAGCAGGCAAATAAAGAGCGATGTGCAGACAAAACCCGCAATAGCGGTGGGAACATCGACAACGGCGCCGACGATGGCGCCCATCGTGCACGAGACGCCCCATGTTGCGATAAGGATCGCGTTGAGCACGAAGGACTCGCGCGGACCCCAATCCTCCCCCTCAACCAACTTGGCAAGCGAGATACCGTATGCTTCCTCGGTGAGCGTCGCGGCAACGGCTAGCGCCTGACGCTTCGAGGCACCCCTCAGATGCGGTGCGATTGATGCCGAATAAAGAACAAACCGCGAGGAGATTGCGGCCACACTTGCGACAATCGATGGCGCCGGTACACCCGCCAGCCACAGGTTGCAGACCATAAATTGGCCGCTACCCGTCACAAACGTGCTGCTCAGGGCAAAGACCATCCAGGGTTCCATCCCCGTCTGCGCCATAATCATTCCGCACGGCGCGCCTATCGCAACATAGGTAAGCATCACCGGCCAGACGGTTTTAACGATTTTGAGCACCATAGCGTTCCTCGTCCCGACAAGCTTTCCGAATGGCATTCAACGACATGGCAGAATCATCGCCCAGCAGCAACCGAGTTCACCTACAATTGCCACCGGATCGAAAGACACAGCTTTTTTAGGAAGTCATTATGACAGCTATCGATCGAACGCGGGCTGCCGCGGCCTTCAAGACCTACACCGATGCCTACGATGCCGCTAATCCGCGTATCGCGCTCAAAATCGTGCATACGTACCATGTTGCCGAGGCATGCGATGCCGTGGCGCGCGAACAGGGCTGGTCACCGCAGGACATTGACCTAGCGTGGCTTTGCGGCCTGCTGCACGATATAGGTCGCTTTGAACAGCTGCGACGCTGGGACACGTTTAAGGATGCCGAGAGCATGAGGCATGCGGCGTTGGGCGTCGAGGCTCTCTTTGGCGAGAATCCCGCCGATGCACCCGCCGTAACGAGCATCCGCGACTTTATCGATGACCCGGCAGAAGATGAGCTCATCCGAGCGAGCATTGCCTATCACAGCGATTTCCGCCTACCCGCGCAGCTCGACGTGCGCACGCGGAGCTTCTGCGATATCGTGCGCGATGGTGACAAGATCGACATTATGCGCACCATCGCCGACAGCACCGTCGAGACCATCCTTAAGGTGGATGAGGACGCATTTCTCGCCAGCCACTTCTCGGTACCGACGCTTGCCGCCTTTGCCGAACACCGCTGCGTCGCACGCGATGAACGCGATGAGCCGGCCGACTACTTGGTGGGGCTCATCTGCTTTATGTTTGAGCTCGTCTATCCGGCAAGCCGCGCGCTGGCGCGCAAACAGGGCGATATCTACCGCCTGCTCGACGCGCCCTTTGGTATCGTGCGGTCCTTTACCGATCCCGCCACGCAAGCGACCTGGGAACGCCTAAAGAAAGAGATGCGAGCCTGGCTGGCCGACGCCTAGCGCTCGAGCTGGGCCAGCAGCTCCTCAACGACCTCGACGGCGTCGCCGACAACCTTGTACTGGGCGGCGCCAAAGATGGGGGCATCCGGGTCCTCATTGATGGCGATAATGCACTCCGCCCCACCGATACCGGCAAGATGCTGAATGGCACCCGAGACACCAATGCTCACGAGGAGCTTGGGTGAAACCGACACGCCCGTCTGGCCAATCTGGTGGCGATACTCCAGCCAGCCCGCCTCCACGACGGGTCGCGTGCAGCCGAGCTCGGCACCCAGGGCTTCGGCGAGCTTTCGCATCAAGGGTAGGTTTTTCTTGGAGCCAATACCGCGACCCACAACAACTAGACGCTCGGCATCGGCAATCGAAGCCTGCTGGCCCCATTCCTCGGCGGGAATCGAAATCTCGACACGAGCCTTGGCGTCTTCCGCAAGGAATACCTGGGTAATCGTTCCGGAGCGGCTATAGTCAAAGTCGGGCGCCTTAAAGATGCCGGGGCGCACCGTTGCCATCTGAGGACGGTGGTTGGGGCAAATGATGGTGGCCATCAAGTTGCCGCCAAACGCCGGACGCGTCTGTTGCAGCAGGCCCGTCTTCGTATCCATCGAAAGCACGGTGCAGTCGGCCGTAAGGCCCGTCCGCAGGCGCACGGCAACGCCAGGCGCCAACTCGCGGCCAAAGGCGGTCGCACCGTACAGAATGGCTTCGGGCTTGCGCTCGGCTACCAAATCGCAGATGAGGCGAGCATAGACCTCCGCGTCGTTCTGACGCAGGCGCTCGTTACGACAGACCAGAACTTCGTCCGCGCCGGCGCAAACCAGATGCTCCAGGTCCCCGAGCGAGCCCTCGGGGCCCATGCCGACCAGCGCCACCAGGCGACAGCCGCGTGCATCGGCAAGTTCGCGGCCCTTGCCCATGAGTTCGAAGGCCACGGACGCCACGGCATCGTGCTCGTCAGTTTGCACGAAAACCCAAATGTCTCGATATGCGTCAAGGTCTACCGCACCGGTAGCCTCATCGCGCTCAATCGAGATGGCATTGACGGGGCAGGCGTCGACGCACCCGCCGCACAGGATACAGCCGTCGGTTACGTGGGCGCAGCGATTGGGGCGTTCGCCCTCCACCACAATACCGCCCGAGGCGCAGGCGCGAACGCAGCGACCGCAGCCAATGCAGGCTTCGCTATCGATAATCAGTCCGCTCATCTATGCCATCTCCTCGATAATCTTGGCGAGTTTTGCCGCCTGCTCGGACGCCGTGCCCTCAACAACCTCGCACGTTTGGTCACGGTCGGGCACAAACGAGCGCACGACCTGCGTCGGCGAACCGGCAAGACCACAACGAGCGGGATCGGCATGCACATCGGCGGCAGAGACCACGCGTACGTCCGCTTCCTCGGCCGCGCGAATGCCAGCAATACTCGGCATGCGCAGCTGGCCAATCTCCTTGGCAGTCGTCATCGCGCATGGCATCTCCAGATACACTGTTTCCTCGCCGGCGTCACAGCCATGGACAAGCGCCAGCGAGCCGCAGGTCGTAAAGCCCGCGCTCTGCACGCAACTCACGTCGGTCACGCAGGGAATCTCAAAGGCTCCGGCAAGCTCGGGACCGATCTGGGCCGTATCGCCGTCAACTGCCATCTTGCCGCAAATAAGCAGGTCAAAGTCCTCGTCGAGCGCTTCAATGCCGCATTTGAGGGCATAGGTGGTAGCCAAGGTATCGGCACCCGCAAAGGCGCGATCGGTCAGCAACAGCGCGTCATCGGCGCCGCGAGCGATGCAGTCGCGCAGCAGTGACTCGGTCGCGGGGATGCCCATCGACACCACCGTCACGCGCACATCCATGCCAAAGCCGATAAAGTCGTCCTTGAGCGACAGCGCGCATTCCAGAGCGCTTGCATCGAACGGGTTGATGACCGCCTGTTTGCCGTCACGCACAATCGTATTGGTCTTGGGGTCCATCTTGACCTCAGTGCTTCCCGGCACCGCCTTGACGCACACTACCATATGGAATTCGCTCATCTTCACGCGCCCCCTTTCTGGACGAGTTCATCCAAGAGCTTCTCCGAAAACAGGTTGCCGCGGCCCAGCTGCCCGGCAGGGTCGAGCTGCAGCTTGAGTCGAGCCGACTCGACCATGGCCTCGTGGCCGTACATCGTCTCCAAGAAGCCCGCCTTGATCTTGCCGACGCCATGCTCGGCAGAGACGGCGCCACCCATGGCCGTGACCTCGGCCGCCCACTGGGCAAAGAGCTCGCCGCCGGCGCGGTAATCCTGCGCGTCGCGCGGCAAGATGTTCACATGTAGGTGGTTATTGCCGATGTGTCCCCAGGCGGCAGACTCAAGACCGCTTTCGGCCAGTGTGCGGCGATAGAGGGCAACGACATCGGCCAGGCGCGCATCGGGCACCGACATGTCCGAACCCAGCTTGGTAATGGCGGGATCCGTGCGGCGACGCTCGTCGATGAGCATGTTGACACTCTCGGGCACCGCGTGGCGGAAGAATCGCTGGCACTCGCGATCGACCTCGGTGCGCGCAACCCAGGTCGCGTCGTCGTGGCCGCCCGCAAGCTCCAGTACCCACCCCAAGTGATACAGCTCCTCAGTCGCCTGAACTTCGTCGTCGCAGTCGAGCTCCACGTAGACACAGACCTTGGCCTCTTTGTCGAGCGCCGGCAGCGAGGCGAACGCGGTCGACTGCTCGCGCTGGCAACGTAGAATATCCAGGGCGCCAGCGTCGAAGTACTCGATGGCAGCCGCGTGGGACAGGACGGGACGCACAGAATCGGTGAAGGACACGGCCTTGTCTTCGCTGTCAAAGAAACAGCTCACACCCCAAACGACCGCAGGCGCCGCCTGCAGGGCAATCTCGAGCTCGGTGATAACGCCGAGCGTGCCGCAAGCACCGATAAAGAGGTCGATGGCGTCCATTTCGTCCGCAACGAAATAGCCTGAGGCATTTTTTGTCTTGGGCATGGTATAGCCGGGAAGATCGAGCTCGAGTGTACGGCCCGCTGCCGTCACGAGCGACAGGTGGCGGCCCTGGGCAAAAGCCTCGCCGCGCTGAAGCTCAAGCAAATCGCCATCAGCCAGTGCGACGTGGAGTCCCGTGATATGTGGGCGCATGGGACCGTAGGCGTAGCTGCGGGCACCAGAGGCGTTACATGCCGCCATGCCGCCCAGACAGGCAGACGTCTCGGTGGGATCGGTGGGAAAGAACTGCTCGGGGGCCTCTTGGAACTCCTCGTAGGCCTCAAGCGATGCCTGGTCCCAACCAGCAGTCGGCAGCACCTTCTTGCTCAGCTGCTTGCGCAGCTCCGAGAGCACAACGCCCGGCTCCACGCGCAGCAGAAATTGGCCTTGTTCATCGCGGCGAAGGCCCAAGTAGCGATTCATACGGGAAGTATTGAGGATATGCCCGCCGTGGGGCACGGCACCGGCGGCAAGGCCGGTTCGGGCGCTCTGAACCGTTACCGGGGCACGCTCGGCATGGAGCTTTTCCAAAATGGCACGGACCTCGTCTTCCGTTGTCGGAAACGAGATGCTCGAGGCCTCGCCCGATGCGCGAGACTCATCGCGACCATACTCTTCGAACTCGTCGGTGAAGGGTTTGATGGTTGCAGACACGCGAACTCCCCCTTTAGCTAACTACAGTGTTTGCAGGGAGATGTTACCGCATCGTTTCGTCGACGTG
>CALGZY010000207.1 GCA_937934355.1 uncultured Collinsella sp.
CTCCTCATGAGCATGAGCAAGGCCGAGCAGCAGCGCTACATCAACGAGCTCAAGGGCATCACGGTGTCGCAAAAGGCCCATGCCACGGCCGCAGCTTTTAACACGCCCTTCCCCCAGACGGCTACCGTCGCCTGCCAGGGCGTCGAAGGCGCCTACAGCCAGATCGCCGCGTGCAGGCTCTTCGACGTGCCCGATATCGCCTTCTTTGAGACCTTCGAGGGCGTTATGCGCGCCGTACGCGACGGCTTTTGCGAGTTTGGCGTGCTGCCCATCGAAAACTCAACCGCTGGCTCAGTCAACGCCGTCTACGATCTGCTCGCACAGTTCGACTTCCATATCGTGCGCTCGCTGCGCCTCAAGATCGACCACAACCTGCTCGTCAAACCCGGCACCAAGCTCCAAGACGTGCGCGAGGTCTACAGCCACGGCCAAGCCATTGCCCAGTGCGCCGGCTTTATCGAGGCCCATAATCTCCACGCCTCCAAGTACCCCAACACCGCCATGTCGGCCGAGATGGTCGCCAACTCCGAGCGCACCGACGTCGCCGCTATCGCCTCGCGCAGCTGTGCGGCGCTCTACGGCTTGGAGGTACTGGAGCCTAATATCCAGGACTCGGACAACAACTACACGCGCTTTGTCGTCATCAGCCGCGAGCCGCGCGTCTACCCCGGCGCCAACCGCACCTCGCTCATGATCACCACAGCCAATGAGCCGGGCGCCCTCTACCGTGTACTCGAGCGCTTCTACGCGCTCAACATCAACCTCATCAAGCTCGAGAGCCGTCCCATCCCCGGGCACGACTTTGAGTTTATGTTCTACTTTGACCTGGACTGCCCCTTTGGCAGTAAGGCCCTCGACGACCTGCTCGATACCATCGACGACGTGTGCGAGAGCTTCACCTACTTTGGCAGCTACACGGAGGTGCTCTAGATGACCGATACCGCCGCAACCCGTCCCTACGGCGTGCTGGGCCGTGTGCTGGGCCACAGCTACACCCCGACCATCTACAAGGAGCTCGCTGGGCTCGAGTACGTGCGTTTTGAGCGCGAGCCCGAGGACCTCGCGGCCTTTATGATGGGCGACGAGTGGGAGGGCACCAACGTGACCATCCCCTACAAGCGCGCCGTCATGGA
>CALGZY010000208.1 GCA_937934355.1 uncultured Collinsella sp.
GAGCAGCTGCGCGGCTGCGATGCCTTCTTTAGCGTGATCATCTCGCCGACGGACGAGACGGTGTTGCGCAAGCTGGGCATCAACGTGTGCTGCGAGCCCAAGTTCGAGCGCCGTGGTTTCTTCCACCGCTAAGCCTGGATAAATTGGTCTGAAAGGGGCGCATCGGGTATGCATTCGGTGTGTCCCTTTTATCAACAAAGCTACCGTTTAACCTAAAAATAGCCCGCTTACCTGCCTATAAGCAATTTGAGCGGTATACAATAACCCTAATTGTTTCATCCTTTTGCGGGGATGCCGCATGATGGATGTTGCCGGCCATCATGGGGTGTGCCGGTCGCGCACGGTGCAAGTGATGCCCGTGCTCGGTTTGAGGAGGCTGCCATGGCTGGCAAGGGTCGTGCGAGTGTCAACGATATGAAGCGCGTCGAGGTGCAGGTGCTGATGGAGATCGCACGGCAGTCCGAAGACAACGGCGGTTTTTATGGCTTTTCGCGCAAGACGCTTGCCGAGCGTGTAGGGGTGTCTCCGTATCGCGCCCGCGCGGCAATTGAACGTCTGGAATCCGAAGACATCATTGAGGTCGTCTCGCGCTACAGCGACGACGGCGGCCAGCTCGCAAATGGTATTTGTCTCACGGAGCGTGGCGAATGGTATCTAGAGGGCATCCGTGTCGGTATGCTCGTGCAGGACTTGATCAAGGACCAAGTCGCCGATCGATAACAGCGTGCATGCATAGTGGAAACGACGCCGCCTGGGCAACTGGGCGGCGTTTTGTTTCGAGATGGAGAAATGCGATTGCGCGTAAGAAAAATTGCGTGCGGCGCGCGTCGCGAGTATTACAATGAAGACCCGTAAGATGTGTATGGACAACTTCTACGGGAAGCGCAGGTAACTCAATATGACCAAGCATGTGTTCGTGACCGGCGGCGTGGTTTCGTCTCTGGGCAAGGGTATTACCGCGGCCTCGCTGGGCCGTCTGCTCAAGTCGCGCGGCTACAAGGTAACGATGCAAAAGGCCGACCCGTATCTGAACGTCGACCCCGGTACCATGAGCCCGTTCCAGCACGGTGAGGTCTTTGTGACCGAGGACGGCTACGAGTCCGATCTGGACCTGGGCCACTACGAGCGCTTTATTGACGAGAACCTGACCCGCGATTCCAACTTTACGACCGGCGCCATCTATAAGAGCTTGATCGCCCGCGAGCGTCGCGGCGACTTTTTGGGCGGTACCGTGCAGGTGATTCCTCACGTCACCAATGCCATTAAGGACAAGTTCCGCCGCATCGAGGAGCAGACCGGCTCCGATGTAGTCATCACCGAGCTGGGCGGCACGATCGGCGACATCGAGTCGCAGCCGTTTGTCGAGGCCATCCGCCAGTACCGCAAGGAGGCCGGCCCCGAGAACGTCTGCTACATCCACGTGTCGCTCGTTCCCTATATCGCCGCCGCCCACGAGGTCAAGACCAAGCCGACGCAGCACTCCGTTAAGGAGCTCCGCAGCTTTGGTATCCAGCCCGATATTATCGTTCTGCGCTCCGACCACCATATCGACGATGCCATCCGCGGCAAGATCGCAAGCTTCTGCGACGTCGACACCGACTGTGTCTTTACCAACGAGGACTGCGCGAGCATCTACGATGTTCCGCAGCTGCTCGCCGAGCAGGACTTTGATCTGCGCATTTGCGAGCGTCTGGGTCTTGACCCGCGTGAGCGCGACATGAGTCAGTGGAACGAGTTCCTGCGCAAGCAGAACCATGCCAACCAGCACGCCGACAAGGTGAAGATCGCCGTCGTGGGCAAGTATACGCAGCTGCCCGATGCCTACCTGTCGGTTATCGAGGCCCTGCACCACGCGGGCGTGTTCTACGATCGCCACGTTGACGTGCAGCTGATCGATGGCGAGAGCCTCGACGAGCAGAATGTCTCCGAGGTCCTGGGCGACGCCTCGGGCATCTTGGTCCCTGGCGGCTTTGGCAAGCGCGCCCTGGAGGGCAAGATCCTCGCGGCCGAGTTCGCCCGCGAGCACAAGATTCCGTATCTGGGCATTTGCCTGGGTATGCAGGTGGCCGTGTGCGAATTTGCCCGCAACGTGGTCGGCCTTGCCGGCGCCAGCTCTTCCGAGTTTGATCCGGATGGCCCGTATAGTGTCATTGACCTGATGAGCTCGCAGGAGGACGTGACCGAGAAGGGCGGCACCATGCGCCTGGGCGCCTATCCGTGCAAGCTCGCCGCCGATTCCCTCGCGCGCGAGGCATATGGCGAGGAGCTCGTCTACGAGCGTCACCGTCACCGCTTTGAGTTCAACAACGCCTTCCGAGACCAGCTCGAGGACGCCGGCTTGGTTATCTCGGGTTTGTCGCCCGACGAGCGCCTGGTCGAGATGGTCGAGCTGCCGCGCGACGTGCATCCGTGGTATGTGGCAACCCAGGCTCACCCCGAGTTCAAGAGCCGCCCGACCAACCCGCAGCCGCTGTTCCGCGAGTTCGTGCGCGCCTCGATTGGCCAGCATGAGGGTGTCGACCGTCTGCAGGTGACGCCCATGAACCTCGCTACGGACTAAGGGTGCCGGCGAACCAGGAACATACCGAAGCTGCTCCCTCGTCGCTCGCTGTGGCGGCGGGGGAGTATCTCGATTACCTCGCGGTCGAGCGGGGCTTGGCGCGCAACACGATTGCGGCCTATCGTCGTGACCTGACGACGTACTGCGCCTATCTGGAGCGGGCTGACATTGCGTCTTTTGAAGAGGTGAGCCGTCAGGTCGTGGAAGGCTTTGTTGCCGATCGCCGCGACGGAGGCTATTCCGACGCCTCGGTGGAGCGCGCGCTTGCTGCCGTGAAGGGCCTACATGCCTTTTTGGTGCGCGATGGGGCCGTGGCCCAAAACCCGACGGCGGCGTTGCGCCTACCCAAAAAGGCAGATCGCCTGCCGGAATACCTTTCGGTGGAGGACGTCTCGGCACTGCTGGATCAAGACTTTCCCGAGGGCGAGATGGGACTGCGCGATTACGCCATCTTGGAAGTGCTTTACGGCTGCGGCTTGCGCGTGAGTGAGCTGGTTGGGCTCGATGTGGGCGATATCCATATCGATGACGGGTTTGTCCTGGTGCGCGGTAAGGGCTCCAAGGAGCGTCTGGCCCCGTTGGTGGGAAGCGCGGCGCGTGCCCTGACACGCTATATAGGTGGCGGGCGCACTCTCCTGGCCGCCCATGCTCACGGGATGGAGACCTCGGCGGTCTTTTTAAATAAGAACGGACGTCGCCTGTCGCGCCAGGGCGTGCATGCGATATGCGAGCGGTATGGGCGTCAGGTGGGGCTGGTGGGGCTCCACCCCCATACCTTGCGACACTCCTTTGCCACCCACATGCTCGCGGGTGGTGCCGACCTGCGTGTGCTGCAGGAGATTTTGGGCCATGCCGATATTTCGACCACGCAGGTCTACACGCATGTCGACCGCACGCAACTGACCGAGGTCTATCTGGCAGCGCATCCGCTGGCACATCGCTAGCACCTCGCTGACCTGCATATTTATAATAATTAAAGGGGACGGGCCCCAGATTGCCGAGACGCACTTTTGCGCACATGGGCAATCTGGGGCTCGTCCCATTTTTCGCTAGACACCGACGCGGTGGTGGGCCGTGTGTACCGTGGGTGGGGGAGTTTGGGGGCGATGTGAACGGTGTGTAAAGGGACGTAAAAATCGCCTCAAGGTCAACTTGAAGGTTGAGGTTCACGGACGTGGTTCTACAGGTGGCATCCCGCCTTTGCTGCAAACACAACATATTGTGTTTTCGAACATATGCTCGGGGGTGTTTTACAACATATTGGGAGTGGAGTGGTGGGGCGGGGTG
>CALGZY010000209.1 GCA_937934355.1 uncultured Collinsella sp.
GCGAACAAGTTGGCATGAAAAAGGCAAGGCATAGACCTTCTGGTCATGCCTTGCCTTTTGAATGGCAAATTGTCGCTCTGGGCGGCGCACAGCGTCGACCGGTCCGCCGTTCGTTAGAACGGCGGAACCCTAATGTTCGATCCAGCAGCGCAGGGTCTCGCCGGCCTGCAGGTGACGCAGGTTCTCCGCGGCAATGTCGACCACATTGTTGAGCGTGGCTGCCAGGTGGAACCAGCCGGAGACGTGCGGCGTGATGAGCATGTTGGGTGCATCCCACAGCGGGCTTGTCGCGGGCAGCGGCTCGGGGTCGGTGACGTCGACCGCGGCGCCGGCGAGATGTCCCGACTCCAGGGCGGCAACCAAGTCGTCGGCGACCACAAGGTCGCCGCGGCCGCCGTTGGCAAAGAAGGCGCCCGGTTTCATCGCGGCGAAGAACTCGGCGTTCGCCAGGCCGCGGGTCTCGGGTGTGCTGGGCATAAAGGAAGCGACGATGTCAGCCTCGGCCAGGCGCTCGGACAGGGCGTCCATGCCGTCCATGTCCTCAAACACAATGGGATAGACGAGCGGATGGCGCTTGATGCCGCGGACGTGTGCGCCCATGCTGCGGCAGAGCGTGGCAAAGTGGCCGCCGATATCGCCCGCGCCCAGCACCAGCACGTTGGCATTTTTGAGCGAGGTGACCGGCCCTAAGTCCTCCCAGCGATGCTCACGCTGCAGGTCCTGGTAGCCGGGCAGGCGCTTCATCATAGACAGCACCATGGCAAACATGTGCTCGCTCACAGCCTGGCCGTAGGCACCCACCGAGCAGGAAAGCTTAGCGTCGGCCGGCACGGTGCCGGCGGCCAAGTAATCGTCATAGCCGGCGGTCTGCAATTGCAACAGCTGGAGATGCTCGCATGCCGTGAGCATGCCAGGGTCGATGTTGCCAAGGATCACGTCGGCATCGGCGACCTGCTCGTGCGTGGCGGCGTCGGCGCTCGTGTAGATAAAGTCCTCGCCCGGAGCGCTCGACTCAAGAATTGCGCGATGACGGTCGTTGACGGGCAACAAAACCAGAATGTTCACAAGCAGTCCTCTCCGCTCGACCTGCCAAAAAGGGACAGGTTTATTTTGGCAGGTTTTATCAGGCAAAACGTTCAAATAAAACGCCGGGCTTCGCGATGGTTAACATATCCATCGCGAAGCCCGGCGCATCTACAGCTACCAGCTCAGCAGCTCGTAGCCGTCCTCGGTCACCACGAGCTGTACTTCGCACTGGGCCGAATCGCTGCCGTCCTTGGTGCGCACGCACCAACCGTCGCCCTTGCTAATCTTGATGTCGGGCGCTCCGGCATTGACCATGGGCTCGATGGTAAAGACCATGCCCGGGGCCATGATGGTGTCCACATCGGGTGCCTCGGTGGTAAAGCCCACAAACGGGTCCTCGTGGAACTCCTTACCGATGCCGTGTCCGCCGTACTCGCGCACCACGCTAAAACCGGCGTCCTCGACCGTCTTTTGCACGGCCTCGGCCATAACGGACAGCGGCAGCCATGGCTTGACGGCCGCCAGACCCGCCTCCACGCTGGCGCGGGTGACGTCGACCAGGCGCTGGCGCTCGGCCGAGACCTCGCCGATGCAGAACATACGGCTCGAGTCGCTAAAGTAGCCGTCTAGGATCGTGGAGCAGTCCACGTTGATGATGTCGCCCTCGTGCAGCACGTCCGTATCGCAGGGGATACCGTGGCAGACCACGTCGTTGATCGAGGTGCACACGCTCTTGGGGTAGCCCTCGTAGTTGAGGTC
>CALGZY010000210.1 GCA_937934355.1 uncultured Collinsella sp.
TCGACTTCGTAGTCGGTCGGTACGCAGATGACCGGATAATCGATACCCGTAATTACGCGGGCGCCAACGGCAACATTGGCTGCCGTGATGTGCGTTGCGACCACGGCTATTGGCCTTCGACTACGAATATATTCGTTGAAGGCGGGGAACATAATTCGCGACCATGCCGTGCCGCCACCCCAGAGAAGATGCCCCGTAAGCGTATATCGCCAGGTCAGGTCGTAAATGGGGCGCGTGGCTCCCGTAAAAGAAGCCGCGGTCTTATTGCCGTCGAATTTAATGCGTCCAAAATCAAGGATATCGAGCACTTCAATCTCAACATCCTCGGGGATGCCATTGGTGCCGCGGATGAGGTCGAATGCCTGCGCAATCGCATTTGCGGCGGCCTTGTGGCCCGAGCCGACCGAGGCGTGCACGATGGTCACGAGGGGTTTTTGCTGAGCCAAGAGCGTGGTTTGCTCCGATTGGGGAGCGCTGTTCGTGAGCAGGGGAGCATCGTCGCTCGTCTGTGTCTGATCCATCGATAACTCCCCTTCGACGTTGTAACACGGGTTTATCATTGTAGTGCATGAGTGTCACGTTCACGTAAATTTGGGTATGAGCGCAAAGAACGACAACGTTTCGACGAGAGGACTCTTCATGACTACCGATCAGACAATCGATGTTGCGATTATCGGCGGCGGCCCCGCGGGCTATGCTGCCGCCATTTATGCGGCGCGTGCCAACCTGACGACGACTGTCCTTGAGCAGGGCATGTCTGGCGGACAGATCGCCACGTCCAACGAGATCGAGAATTATCCTGGCATTCCGCTACTGAGCGGTGCCGAACTTGGTGAGCGGTTTCAACAGCATGCTGAAGGCCTGGGGGCTCAGGTTGAATGGAGTATGGTGACAGGCGTCGATTACGATGCCGATGCGGCACAATTTACCATCCATCATGATATGGGCGATACAGCAGCCAAGAGCGTTATTGCGTGCATGGGCGCCACGCCGCGTCCTGCGGGCTTTGTTGGCGAGGACACGTATCGCGGTCGGGGCGTTTCGTATTGCGCAACATGTGACGGCATGTTCTTCCGCGGCAAGCAGGTCTTTGTTATTGGAGGCGGCAATTCGGCATGCGAGGAGGCGCTGTTCCTGTCCGACATTGCCAGCAGCGTGACCATTGTGCTGCGTCGCGATCAGTTCCGTGCACCCGAGGGCGTTGTGAATAAAGTGCTCGCTAAGGACAATATTTCAGTTAGGTACCAAACTAGTATTGTTCAGCTTTCTGGTGAAGCGATACCCATGACAATTACGTTCAAGGACAATGCGAGCGGCAAAACGCAAGCCGAGACCTTTGAACCTGGCTCATTTGGCATTTTTGTCTTTACCGGCACGCAGCCACATACCGAACTTGTTGAGCATCTAGTCGATCTGGCTCCCGACGGCGGCATCCTTACCGACGATTCGATGGCTACCCGTACGCCCGGCTTATTCGCAGCCGGCGATATCCGTTCCAAGCGTTTACGCCAGGTTGTGACCGCCGTTTCGGACGGAGCCATAGCAGCAACCAGCGCATACGCTTTCCTACGCGGATAAGTACGATAATATATCTTATGTAAGGTTGCTATCTTTAAACAAAGTGGTTGGACGGTGCGTCAATGTGCTGTCTAACCACTTTTACTTAGCGGCTATGTGGTATGCAAAACTAGATAACCTAGAATACAATATAGAAAACGAACGGAGGCCTCTTATGAACCACGCTAAACATGTTATCCCGATGTCCGATACATCGGTCAGCATTAAACCGGAGGATATTCAGCCGACGGTGCTGCCGGATGCATTTATTCAGTCCGATATGGTGGGAAAACTCAACGCGTTGAGCTTGCCACGCTATGACCAGCTGCCCAACGTAACGCTCTATCGCGATCAGGTTATTGAATATGTTGCGCTGTGGATGGAGCCGCTTTCGATTTGCGTAGAGCAGCCCGTTATCACGCCATCGATGATCAATAACTACGTGAAGGTCGGCCTCGTTCCTGCTCCGGTTAAAAAACAGTATGGCCGTGAGCAGATTGCGCGTCTCATCGCCATTTGTATCTTTAAGCAGGTGCTACCCATCGCTGCGGTTCAGGCGCTCTTTAATATTCAGCGCTTGAGCTACGACGCTCCGACCGCCTTTGATTATGTTGTCGATCAGCTTGAGGCATCGATTCGTGCGGCGTTTTCCGTCGAGCAGACTCCCGTGCCCGATACCGCACATCAAGTTACGCGCGAGTCGCTGCTCGTACGCAGTGCGGTGTCGTCCTTCGTTTCGAAGGCATACCTGATGAGCTATCTTAAGTTCAATGGGTTTAATAGCTAACCGAGGTATAAGACGGGCGGGATAAAGAGCCACTGGCCCCTTATCCCGCCCGTGTGTTTGACTAGTTGGAAATTATCGGCCCGAAGCCACACCCATGCCGTAGCCGATGATGAGGCCGTGCATCTCGGCGTAATAGGAATCCAGGCCGTTGCAGGGCATGATAATCGTCTTGGTTCCGGGCCAGTGCTCGACAATGCGGTCGGCAAGCGCCTGGGCGCCCTCCTCGTTTTCCACGTGATCGATGACGACTACCCCGCCAGTAAAGCCCTCTGCCTCCATGGTGTCGACAATTTTGGCGAGCATCTTTTTCGCGCCACGCGTGTGCCCAACGAGTTCAATTTTGCCCGCTTCGCTCGCCGTTCCCAAAATGCGGATATTGAGCTTGTTGGCAATGACGCCGGCTGCCTTAGGAATGCGTCCAGCCTTTGCAAGGTTCTCGTAATTACACAGGCTAAAGAGAATCTTGCTGTTCTGCTCCAAGCTATCGAAGTAAGCGCAGGCGTCCTCAAAGGAGACGTCCGGGTTACTTGCAAGATAGCGATCAAACAGTAAGAAGATCAGGTCCATCTTGCCGCCTGCTGCCCGCGAATTAACCAAATGAATCTGACGGTTGGGCTCTTCGGCAAGCACCATGTCACGTGCGGTGGCCGCGGCATTGTAGCTTCCCGAGACGCCCTCGGAGATGGGCATGCAGATCGTCTTGTCGGCAAGCTTAAAAAGCTCGGTCCACTCGCCCACGCTCGGACAGGCGCTCGAAGAAGCGCTCGACTCCGCCTGCACGGCGCAATTGAG
>CALGZY010000211.1 GCA_937934355.1 uncultured Collinsella sp.
CTGCGCCCGATGGTTCAGCTCGACGGCGGCCGCTTCGCCGCGTCCGACCTCAACGACCTGTATCGTCGCGTGATCAACCGTAACAACCGACTCAAGCGCCTGCTCGACCTGGACGCCCCCGCGATCATCGTGAACAACGAGAAGCGCATGCTCCAGGAGTCCGTGGACGCCCTGTTCGACAACGGCCGTCGTGGTCGCCCGGTCTCTGGCCGTGGCGGTCGCCCACTCAAGTCGCTCGCCGAGGCCCTCAAGGGCAAGCAGGGTCGTTTCCGTCAGAACCTGCTGGGTAAGCGTGTCGACTACTCCGGCCGTTCGGTCATCGTTACCGACCCTAAGCTGCTGCTGCACCAGTGCGGTCTGCCCAAGACCATGGCGCTGGAGCTCTTCAAGCCCTTCGTCATGAAGCGCCTGGTCGAGCTCGGCAAGGTCGAGAACATCAAGGGCGCCAAGCGTGCTATCGACCGTGGTGCCACCTTTGTGTGGGACATCCTCGAAGAGGTCATCGACGGTCGCGTCGTGCTGCTCAACCGTGCACCGACCCTGCACCGTCTGTCCATCCAGGCCTTTGAGCCGGTGCTGGTCGAGGGCAAGGCTATCCACCTGCACCCGCTGGTCTGCTCGCCCTTCAACGCCGACTTCGACGGCGACCAGATGTCTGTCCACGTGCCGCTGTCCAGCCAGGCTCAGGCCGAGGCTCGCGTGCTTATGCTCTCTGCGAACAACCTGCGCTCGCCGGCATCCGGCAAGCCGGTCAACATCCCTTCGCAGGACATGATCATCGGTGTGTACTACCTCACCCAGGTTCGCGAGGGTCTGCCGGGCGAGAACCACGTGTTCTCGAGCTTCGACGACGCGCTGCACGCCTATGACTGCCGCTCCGAGGTCGACATGCAGGCCAAGATCCAGGTCCGCGTGTCCGCTGCCGATGCCAACGTCATCAACGAGGACGGCACCCGTATCTTCCGCGTCAAGAACGGCAAGAACGAGTTTGTCGACTACGACGTCACCGGCAACAAGACCGCGCGCTTCGAGACCTCTATCGGCCGCATCATCTTCAACCGCCAGTGCCTGCCCGAAGACTATGAGTTCATGAACTACAAGATGGTCAAGGGCGACGTGGCCAAGCTGGTTGCGGACTGCTGCGATCGTTACCCCGAGGCCAAGGTCGGCCCGATCCTCGACGCCATCAAGTACTCCGGCTTCCACTACGCTACCCGCGCCGGCCTCACCATCTCGGTGTGGGACGCTCTTATCCCTGCCGAGAAGCAGGAGCTGCTCGACCGCGCCCAGGCCAACGTCGACCAGATCAACGAGTACTTCGAGGAGGGCTTCATCAACGAGACGGAGCGCCACATCGAAGTCGTTAACGAGTGGACCGCTTGTACCGACAAGGTCGCAGCGCTCATGCTCGACATGTTCGACGAGGAGAACCCGCTGTACATGATGGCCGACTCCGGCGCCCGTGGTTCTAAGACCCAGCTGCGTCAGCTCGGCGGCATGCGTGGCCTGATGGCAGACATGTCCGGCGAGACGATCGACCTTCCCATTAAGGCGAACTTCCGCGAGGGTCTGCTGCCGCTCGAGTACTTCATTTCGACCTACGGCGCCCGTAAGGGCCTGGTCGATACCGCATCGCACACCTCGGACTCTGGTTACCTGACCCGTCGTCTGGTCGACGTGGCCCAGGACGTCATCGTCCGCGAGGAGGACTGCGGTACGCACGAGGGCGTTACCTACAACCTCATCATCCCCGGCACCACCGATCTCAACACCGACCTCGTCGGCCGTTGCTTCATTGAGGACGTCGTGGCTCCCGATGGCACCGTGCTCTTTGAGCAGGACGGCTACATCGAGAAGGTTGCCGACATCCAGAAGATGGTCGATGCCGGCCTTAAGAAGGTCAAGCTTCGCGCGCTGCTCACCTGCCGCTCCAAGTACGGCGTGTGCCAGAAGTGCTACGGCTGGGATCTTTCCACCCGTCGTCCGGTCGCCATCGGTACCGCGGTCGGCATTATTGCCGCCCAGTCCATCGGCGAGCCCGGTACGCAGCTTACGATGCGTACCATTCACTCCGGCGGCGTCGCTGGCGTCGACGATATTACGCAGGGTCTGCCTACGGTCAGCCGTATGTTCGATATCGTCGGCAACGTCAACGAGAAGATTCTGGGTCGCGAGGCCGAGCTGGCTCCGTACTCCGGTCACCTCTCGATTAAGCCCGAGAAGTCCGAGTACGTGCTGACGCTCACCGACTCCGAGGATCACACCCGTGTCCTCGACGAGCGTCGCGTCCCCGCTTCGGTGCGCTTTATGCCCGAGATCGAGGACGGCTGCGAGGTTCGCGCCGGCGACCAGATCACCAAGGGCTTCGTCAACTTCCGCAACCTGCGCAAGCTGACCGACATCGAGTCGACGATGCACACCTTCGTCGAGAGCGTCAAGGACGTCTACACCAGCCAGGGCGTCGACCTGAACGACAAGCACATCGAGGTGCTCGCACGTCAGATGCTGCGTCGCGTTCAGATCACCAACCCCGGCGACTCCAAGTACCTGCTTGGTCAGTACGTCGACCGCTACGAGTTCGCCGACGAGGTCGAGCGCGTTGCCCGTCTGGGCGGTCAGGCTCCCGTGGCCGAGCCCGTCATCCTGGGTACGCTCAAGGTTGCGTCCAACATCGACTCCTGGCTGTCGAGCGCTTCGTTCATCCGTACCGCTGGCGTCCTTACCGAGGCTGCCATCGAGGGCAAGGTCGATCACCTGCTCGACCTTAAGTCCAACGTCATCGTCGGTAAGAAGATCCCGGCCGGTACCGGCCTCAAGCCGTACGCCAACGCCAAGCTGACGTATCGCACGGCCGACGGCTATGTCGACATCGACGGTCCGGCTTCGCCCAACGCCAAGTCGCTGCCCGAGTGGGCTCCTGTGGAGCTCAAGGACCTGGACGAGCAGCTTCCGCAGCAGCTCGACTGGGCCGGCTACGACGAGTTCGGTGGTGCTGACGGTTCGTTCACCCGCAACGGTCACACCATTTCCGCCGAGAAGGCTCGCCTGTACCTGTTCGACGACCTGGGCGTGTCGCAGCGCTGGACCAACAAGTTCAGCGAGGTCGGCATCGAGACGGTCGGCGACCTGGTTGGTAAGTCCGAGGAGGATCTGCTGCGCATCGATGGCATCGGTGCCAAGGCGATCGAGGAGCTCCGTGACGGCCTTGAGGCCCACGACCTGCTCTACATCCTCGAGAACAACGACGACGTTGCCGACGAGGAAGACCTCTCGCAGCTGCTGCAGATGGTCTTTAGCCCCGACGGTCCGGACGACATCCTGCTGGGCACCTCTGCCGCGCCGACGCATCACGCCGACGCCGACGAGGAGCTCCTGGGCGCTCCGATCGACGACAAGAAGGCTCCCGCCAACGGTGCCATCAACGAGGACATGGCTTCCCTCGACGAGCTGCTCAACCAGCTCGTGGACACCGACGACGCCGAAGAGGCCAAGGACAACGACGAGGAGTAACTAGTTCCGCCGTTCTAACGAACGGTGGAGATCTCCGTCGCTGCGCGGCCCCCAGGGCTACAATCTGTCATTCAAAAGGCAGGGCATGACCAAAAGGTCAATGCCCTGCCTTTTTCATGCCACCTTGTACGCTCTGGGGGCCGCTCGCTTGCGTTTGCTCAACCTGTTGCGTTCCGTCGATCCCTTGGGGACGGAGGAAAACGGATCATTTTGAGGTGCGATTTCGGAAGTATGCGGCAAAATCTTGATAGGTCGACCACACCGCATATGCTCAAGCGCTTTACCTGCGGATTTGTTATCGCAAAACCCCTGTGTGCTCGGCAAGTTCATAATTTGCCGCATACTTCCGAAAACACCGCCGATTTCCATGCGAGAGATGAGAGCAGATCACCGCTGGAGCGCAGCATTTCCCCAGATAAAACCGACCAAAATAAACCTGTCCCTTTTTGGCAGGGAACGTTGCCCCAACGAGCACGTCGGATTCCCGGGCCGGGCGGCCTGCGGTTTAAGTTTGTCGCGAGTTCCGCACGAGCCGGAGGCCACTTAATGTGGCCTCCGTGCGAGCCAGGACTGTAGAGCAGCAAACTTAACCCCTGTGCCGCCCGGACCGGGAATCCGCCCACGCGCACAGAAGGGGATTCCTTTTGTGTAGGCTTTGCGGAAATGTGGGTATTTTAGGATACGCCCGGCGGCGTGGTCTGTTGACGACACAGCTAACGCCACGTATCCTATCGAACTGCGTGTTTCGTAGGGGGATGCTGACCCCTCGATTCAAGCCGTTGCACTTTACAGAAAGCTGGAATCATTCGAGAAGGAGTACGCTTTGCCTACTATTAACCAGCTGGTTCGCCAGGGCCGTCGTTCCGTGCCCAAGAAGTCCAAGAACGCTGCTCTGCAGCACAACTCCCAGAAGCGCGGCGTGTGCACCCGCGTTTTCACCACGAGCCCCAAGAAGCCGAACTCGGCTCTTCGTAAGGTTGCCCGTGTTCGCCTTGTCAACGGCATCGAAGTTACTGCTTACATCCCGGGTGAGGGCCACAACCTGCAGGAGCACTCCATCGTGCTCGTCCGCGGCGGTCGTGTCCGTGACCTCCCTGGTGTCCGTTATCACGTCATCCGTGGCGCCTACGACGCTGCTCCGGTCCAGAACCGTATGCAGGCCCGTTCCAAGTACGGTGCTAAGCGCCCCAAGGCTAAATAAGCCAGATAACGTTTTGATACTTTCGCCGTGTGCCGCCTAAGCGCCGCACGGTAGACACTTAAGGAGATTTCACATGCCGCGTCGTGCAGCAGCTAATCGTCGTGAGGTTCAGCCTGACGCCGTTTACAACAACCGCCTGGTGACTCAGCTCATCAACAAGGTCCTTCTTGACGGTAAGAAGGCCACCGCTGAGCGCATCGTTTACACCGCTTTCGAGATCGTTGCCGAGAAGTCCGAGGGTGGCGACGCTCTCGCTACCTTCAAGAAGGCTATGGACAACGTCAAGCCCACGCTCGAGGTTAAGCCCAAGCGTGTCGGTGGCGCTACCTATCAGGTCCCGATGGAGGTCAACTCCCGTCGTTCCACCGCTCTGGGTATCCGCTGGATCGTCAACTTCTCCCGCGCTCGCAAGGAGAAGACCATGGCCGAGCGTCTCGCCAACGAGATCCTCGACGCTTCCAACGGCCTGGGCGCTTCCGTCAAGAAGCGTGAGGACGTCTTCAAGATGGCCGAGGCCAACCGCGCGTTCTCTCACTATCGTTGGTAAGTTAAGGTAAGGAACTAACATGGCTAAGCCTAAGTACAAGCTTTCCGATACCCGTAACATCGGCATCATGGCCCACATCGATGCCGGTAAGACCACCACGACCGAGCGTATTCTTTACTACACCGGTAAGACCCACAAGATCGGTGAGGTCCATGAGGGCGCTGCCACCATGGACTGGATGGTTCAGGAGCAGGAGCGCGGCGTAACCATTACCTCCGCTGCTACCACGTGCTTCTGGAACAAGGACGGTAAGGACTACCGCATCCAGATCATCGACACCCCGGGCCACGTTGACTTCACCGCCGAGGTCGAGCGCTGCCTGCGCGTCCTCGATGGTGCTGTCGCCGTCTTCGACGCCGTTGCCGGCGTTCAGCCCCAGTCTGAGACCGTTTGGCGTCAGGCTTCTACCTTCAACGTCCCCCGCATCGCCTTCATCAACAAGTATGACCGCGTTGGCGCTGACTTCTTCAACGCTATCGAGACCATGAAGGATCGTCTCGACGCTAACGCCGTGGCCGCTCAGGTCCCGATGGGCGCCGAGGACAACTTCTGGGGCGTCATCGACCTGGTCACCATGACTGCATGGGACTTCAAGGCCGACGAGAAGGGCATGACCTACCCCGAGCCGATGGACGAGATCCCGGCTGAGTTTGCCGACATCGCTGCCACCAAGCGCGAGGAGCTCCTTGACGCTGCTGCCAGCTTTGACGACGAGCTCATGGAGAAGATCCTCATGGAGGAGGACTTCACCGTCGAGGAGCTCAAGGCCGCTCTGCGCAAGGGCGTTCTGGCCAACGAGCTCAACCTCGTCTTCGTGGGCTCCGCCTACAAGAACAAGGGCGTTCAGGAGCTGCTCGACGCTGTCGTCGACTACCTGCCCAGCCCGCTCGACGTTGAGGCCGTCACCGGTACCGATCCGGACACCGGCGAGGAGATCCAGCGTCATCCTTCCTTCGACGAGCCCTTCTCCGGCCTGGTCTTCAAGATCATGACCGACCCGTTCGTCGGTAAGCTCACCTATGTCCGCGTTTACTCCGGCCGCGCCGAGTCCGGCTCCTACGTTGTCAACGCTTCCAACGGTCAGCGCGAGCGCCTCGGCCGCATCCTCGAGATGAACGCCGCCGAGCGTATCGACCGTGACGACGCTGCCGCCGGCGACATCGTCGCTTGCGTCGGCTTCAAGAACTCCACCACCGGCGACACCCTGTGCGCCGAGGGCAAGGAGATCGTCCTCGAGAAGATCGAGTTCGCTAAGCCCGTTATCGACGTTGCCATCGAGCCCAAGACCAAGGCCGAGCAGGACAAGATGTCCCTGGCTCTGACCAAGCTCGCCGAGGAGGACCCGACCTTCCAGGTGTCCACCAACCACGAGACCGGCCAGACCATCATCGCCGGCATGGGCGAGCTGCACCTCGAGATCATCGTCGACCGTCTGCTCCGTGAGTTCAAGGTTGACGCTAACGTTGGTAAGCCCCAGGTTGCCTACCGCGAGACCGCTGGTCACGACGTCGAGAAGGCTGAGGGCAAGTTCGTCCGTCAGTCCGGCGGTCGCGGTCAGTACGGCCACGCCGTCATCAA
>CALGZY010000212.1 GCA_937934355.1 uncultured Collinsella sp.
TGCGCTTGGACTGAGAAGGGGGAGGCCTCGCGGCCTCCCCCTTTTTTGCGTTTACGGGCTTTTGTCTCACATAGTAGCTGTGTTTTATAACCCTCGTTTGTCGCATCTTCTGCGAACGGGCTACAATAACTTAGTCTGTGCGATATGGAGGTGAACATGGCTGAAGCTGGTATCGGCGTTGATATCGTCGAGATTTCCCGCATGAAATCAATTCTTGAAAAGACGCCGTCGTTTGCTCGGCGTGTGTTTACCGAAGAAGAGTGTGCGTATTGCGATGCCTCATCGCGTCCTGCGGCGCATTATGCGAGTCGTTTTGCTTCTCGTGAAGCGGTCCTTAAAGCTCTCGGAACTGGTTTTAGTCAGGGCGTTGGCCGCAAAGACGTCTCAGTAACGCGCGATAAACTCGGTAAGCCGAAGGCATTGCTTTCGGGACGTGCGCTCGAGATAGCTCAAGAGCTTGGTGTCGTTGAGGTTGCTCTCTCCATTACGCTAACGGGTGACTTGGCTGTTGCGAATGCCATCGCCATTACCGAAGATGCCCGCCCGAAACCAAAAGACGAAAAGGTGAGCACCAAGGAACGCGTTGCGCAAACATTTAAAGAGGCTCGCTCTGTCTTGGATGAGCTTGAGCAGTTGCAGAATTCAGCTTTGACGGAGCACCTGGGCGATGCTTCGCAAGATAAGCTAGGAGCATAGATGAAACCGGTTTTGAGTACCGAGGAAGTCGTTCGCCTCGAGGATATTATCGAGCGTGAGGGAACTTCGAAGGCTGAGCTTATGGAGCTGGCGGGCGAGTTTGCCGCCAACGAGATTCTTAAGCTCAATCCCGATCGAGTCCTTGTGCTGGTCGGTTTTGGCAATAACGGTGGCGATGGTTGGGTCGCGGCTGATATTCTTGCTCATAAGGGTGTTGATGTGGGTATCGTCTCTCCGGTCGAGCCCGACGAGATTCCTGCTGCCTTGGCGCGTCATGTTGCTCGTCGCACCGCAGGTCGTGATGTGCATGTGTGCGTCGGCCCCTCGCGCGATGAGCTCGAGGTACTCATTGATAAGGCTGATGTCGTGGTCGATGCTATTTTTGGCACCGGTTTTCACGGTGATCTCCGCGCCCCGTTCTCCATTTGGATTCCGACTGTAAACGAAAACGCCGACCGCGTTATCTCTATCGATGTTCCCTCGGGCCTTAACGCCGAGACGGGCGTGGTCGATGATGACTGCATTCGCGCCGAGCGCACCGTGACGATGATCGCTCCTAAGATTGGTTTGTATAGTGCCGATGGCCCCGAGTATGCCGGCGACTTGGTATGTGGGGGTCTGTACGACCGTCTTGACGAGGTAATCGACGACGTGGACCATGCTGCCGAGATTGTTGAGCCCGGCGACCTCGTTGACTATTTTGCACCGCTGCCGAGCAATATCGATAAGTATTCTCGTGGTTCGGTGCTCATCGTTGCCGGTTCGGCGCAGTATCCCGGTGCCGCTATTATGGCCGCTAAGTCTGCGGCACGCGCCGGCGCTGGATATGTCGCCGTCGCAACGCCCGATGCCTGCGCTAATCTCATTCGCATGGCGCTTCCGTCTATTCCGGTCTTCGCCATCCCCTCCGATTCCCGTGGCTCCTTTGGCGCCGCAGCGCGCATGACGGTATGCGAGATTGCTAAGAAGTACAGCTGCGTTTTGTGCGGACCGGGCATGACGACATCCGCCGGCGCTATGCAGGTGGTTTCTGGCCTACTTGAGCTCGACGTTCCGCTTATCCTGGACGCCGATGCGCTCAACTGCCTTTCTAAGATTGCGATTGACGGTATCGACAGTAATCCCGAGATGTATCGCCGTGAACAACCGCTGGTCATGACGCCGCATTATCGTGAGCTTTCACGTTTGGTCGCCGGTGACGAGGTCAACGATTTGGGGACGGCAATCGCTGCCGCACAGAAGGTTGTCTGGGCTGCGGGCTCCGATAACCTTGTCGTCATCGCCAAGGGGCCAACGACGGCTATTTGCGGTGTTGAGCGCGTGCTCCTGCCGCTGTCGGGCCCGGCATCACTGGCGACTGCCGGCTCCGGCGATGTTCTAGCCGGCATTCTTGCCGGCACGCTGGCGACCATGCGTGACGATATGGATCGCTGGGAGATGCTGTATTCGTACGCCGTCGCACTCCATAGCTATGCTGGCTTTGCCGCCGCGACGGAGTATGGCGAGAAGAGCGTTATCGCCACCGATCTGATCGATCTGATCGGTCCTGCTATGAAGTTGGCGGCGAAGGACGCGCTCGAAGATCTGGGAATCATGGACGAAGGGTCGGATGATTAAACATGAATAAGGCCGATTTGACGCGCTGGTCCTGGGTTGAGATTGACCGTGGGGCGCTTCGCCGCAACACGAGGGCCTATAAGAATCTGCTGGATCCTCGCCAACGCCTGTGTTGCGTGGTCAAGGCCGACGCATATGGTCATGGTGCCGTTGAGTGCGCCAAGATCATGTACTCGGCCGGCGCTGATATGTTCGCGGTGGCGACGGTCAATGAGGGCGTTGAGCTACGTCAGGGCGGCATCACCAAACCCATCCTGATCTTAAGCGAGCCGCCCATCGAGGCAATTCCTACGTTGCTTGAGTTTGACATTATGCCTTCGGTCTATACGTCCGATTTTGCTTTGGCCTATGGCGAGTGCGCCGTTGCGGCGGGCAAGGTGGGTAAATACCATCTGGCCATCGAGACGGGCATGAATCGTATCGGCGTTCACTACACGCAGGTGCTCGACT
>CALGZY010000213.1 GCA_937934355.1 uncultured Collinsella sp.
AACCAACGCCGACACCACGCGCTCATCGAGCCCGCAGTCGACGAGCGCTACTGTGCCGCCCTGGCGGATAAGAATCGCATCGGCCTGGCCCACATCGAGCACCGTCACCGAAGGCGGAGCGAACCGATCCCAGTAGGCGTACGGAATCGCAGCCAAGAACACCAGGCACGTAAGCCCCACCGCCATAAGACGTGCACGGGGACGCGGCCACCAGACCAGCAGAACCGCCAGCAAACACGGCACTAGGTAAATCCACATGCTATCGGGCGGCACACTCACGGATGCACCCGGCACGGCGGCAAACAGCTGCTCGAAGAACAACGCGCAACGGGCGGCAACCATGGGCACAATGAGCGCCCAAATCCGCAACGGTTCCACGAGCGAATAGGGAACCAGTACGATCGACACAGCGAGCAGTACGCTCACCACCGGACCGATGACCGCATTTGCCAGCGGAGCAATGAGCGAGAACGTACCGAAGGCAGGAATGGTAATGGGGAGCGTCGCCAACTGCGAGCACAGCGTGACGGAAAGCATGCTGGCAACGCCCGACGGCACACCCAACTCACCCAAAGCGTAGGTCGCATAGGGGCAAAAGCACAGAATGGCTAAGACGCTGGCACATGAAAGCTGAAAGCCCATCTCGAACAGCACCGTCGGCCGCAGTAGCACAAAGATGGACATGGTTACAAGAGCGCCGATGCGCCGTGCCGGCGACGCCCTGCGCCGTTTACGACAAGCGTCGCGAACACCATGCAGCACGCGCGCACGGCCGAGGGAGACGCGCCCGTAAAGGCAGCGTAGCCCACAAGCGTTATCGCCAATATCGCCCGCCGAAGACCACGTGAACACCGAGTCTTTTGCAATATGCCCTCAATTACAAACCCCACGATAGCCAAATGGCTGCCCGAGACGGCGATAAGATGCGCCGTACCCGTCACCGAAAACCAGTCGCCCGCCTGCTGGGCGCGCAGCTCGGCCGAACGACCGCAGACGACACCGGCTATGAGCGCACGCGCCGGGTCGGTCGCAGGCGCAATGGACGCAAGCAGCTCATTTCGCAGCCGAAGCAGCGGCCCCGGAGAGCCCTCATCGACCGACACAATCCGAACGGCTTTAACCTTGCGCACCTCGCCTCGGAGCACGCGCAATCGTCCATACGCATCGTTCTCAAAACGTGAAACGCGACCGATAACACGCACGTGCGCCCCGACCTTGAGCTCGCGGTCGCACGATAGGCGAACCGTTGCCAAGTTCTTACCGTCCGCGCGTACCTCGCAGGTATAGGAATACACGTCGTCGTTTATGGATGGATCACCCTGCACGACAAACTCGAGGCTGCTTGCCGCTCGACCGTCGAGCGCCTTCGAGGCGTTGAGCGCGCCCGCAGCCCACCACGCCGAGACGACCGCTCCCGCCACGAGACCGACGGACGCGGCATACAGCCACCGCTTCCAAGGGGCAAGCCGCGCACAAGATTGAGCCAGCACAACGAATACCGCCGCCGCAACGGGAATGGCCCATAGCAGCCCGACCGCCGGCGCCTGCTCCCTCAGCAGCGCATCAGCGGCCACGTTGAGCACCAAGGCGCAGCTCATGCACATGCCGGCACACAGGGCCATCGTCCACGGCATCAGGGGCCGCGGAGGCATCACATGTTCGCGCTCGGTCGCACTCATACGCAGATGCAATCTTTGATTTTGGCAAGCTTCTTCTCGCCGATTCCCGACACACGCATCAGATCGTCAACCGAGGCAAAAGCACCGTTCTTTGTACGCTCATCGATAATCGACTGTGCCATGGAGGGACCGATGCCCGAGAGCGTCTGCAGCTCTGCCGCGCTTGCCGTATTGATGTTGACTAGGCTCGTTGCGCCACTCACGCCCAATGATGCGGAAGCCCCACCATCAACACCGGCTTCCGCAATGGACGCTTGCTGCTCCCCCACCGTTGGAACGTGAATCTTCTGCCCATCGACGACCTTGGATGCCCGATTGAGCCCCGTAACGTCTGCCTCGGGCGCCAGCCCGCCGGCGGCATCTATCGCCTGAGCCACCCGCGCGCCGTCCTTGACGCGATATACACCGGGCGACACAACGGCACCATCAACATCGACATAAACCTCTGCCGCGGCAGACGCCTTAGACGAAGAGCCTTCGGATGTCTTTCCGCTCGAAGCATCGCCGGATCCCGGCTCCACTAACGAGCCCGAACCATCAGTGCGCTCAAACGACACGCCGCCAGTACCGCCGCCAAGGTTCGCCATCGCCAAGCCGCTCGCCATCGCAATGACGACCAGTATCGCCATCACCACTGCCTTGTGACCGAGCAGCTTGTCCGCCCAGCGGTCCATCTTTTTGACCCGTTCGTGTTGTTCGCGCTGCGCCATAGCAAAACCTCCCAACACCATCGTGTCAGGAAAAAAGCCCTGCAACAGCCACGCTCCAAAACCGGTTTTAGCGGTCAAACCAAATACCGACCAAAACCTTGCACAAATCTGTCCATTTATTCAGGCACACGTCAGCAAATGAACACTTAGCCGCAAAAAGCCCAGATAGCAAAAGACCGACGATGCAGGCGCATCGTCGGTCTATGCACAAATTTACTCGTGATCTTGGTAAATCTCACGCGGAGCAAGCTCCGAATGCTTGCGTTTTAAGGTCTTGGGGGCCTTATACGTGTTGCTTTCGAAGTCGATGTACTCAGTCTGCTTGAGTAGGCGCTCGATCATCTCCTCGTGATCGAACAACTCCCAGGCCTCATGCACGGCATCGAGTTTAGCGTGCGTCTCGGGACGACGCGGCATAAACAGCGTGCAGCAGTCGGGAGCGGCCTCAGTCGAGATATCGAACGTACCAATCTCCTCGGCGCGCGCGATGATCTCCTGCTTGTCCGAACCGATGAGAGGACGGAACACGGGAATCTTCACGGCCTCGTTAACGGCCATGATATTCTCAAGCGTTTGGGAGGCAACCTGTCCAAGCGATTCGCCCGTCACGATGGCCT
>CALGZY010000214.1 GCA_937934355.1 uncultured Collinsella sp.
TGAAGTACTGCACCAATAGGGCCGCCAACACCCATGTCAACCGAGTCGCAGAACGTAATACCTGCGAGCAGCCACAGAACCTTCCTGTGCATTCCGGTGATTGGGATGCGGTCCAAGCGAGCAGCAATGCCATGATAGGAATTTTGTGCTTCAGAACTCATAACCCACCTTCTTTCTGTACGGGCCCCGCATTGCGGGGCTTTCTCCTCCCTCTCGTTTTCGAGAGGCACAACGAAAACCGATCCCCCGATAGGTCTTCGATAGAGAAGTGGGCTCTTGACCAGTTACCCCTCTTCCAGAAGCACCTGGATGTTGTATAGGTCAGCAGCCCAATCCTGCTACGCACTTATTTTCAGACGGAGGTGGGTGTTACCGCCAATAGCAAAAACGCTCCCATTACCAGGAGCGATTACGAAAAACTATTGTTGCTGCTTGTGGACATGTTCAAGCTATATAAGAGCAGATGAACGAGGGATAAACGGCATGCCGTTTAGCGTGAACGGCATTTTTCTATTCTCATCTGCGCGCTATTTCTCAAGCCAGGCGCCCAAAGGGAACGCCCTTTGGGCGCCTGAGAAGTTGGCGCTGCTAGAGCTTAACGGGAAGCTCGGTTTCGGCGGACTCCTGGATGGCGTTGATCACCTTCAGGGTGTCCAGCGCGTTCTCGCCGGTGCAGCGCGGCACCGTCTCGCGGCCCAGGCACAGGTCGACGAAGTGCTCGAGCTCGGCGGTCATCGGGTCGTTCTTCTCAACGTCGAAGTGCTCGTGCTTGATGGGCTGCAGCCAGCCGTAGGCGTCGTCGTCCTGGTAGTAGAGGTCCATGTTCGGGAAGCCGAAGGAGCCCTTGGTGCCGAACACGCGCATGCTGTTCTCGCCGGGGCACATGGTGAAGAAGGTGTTCTCCTCGGCGGCCAGGTCGTAGTTCCAGGGGCCGGGCGTGCCGTCGGAGACGAAGTAGCTGGCGGTGACGCCGCCCTCGTACTCGACCACGGCGGAGACGGAGTCCTCCACCTCGTTGCCGCGGATGGTGTTGCGGGCCGCGGCGTAGACCTTGGCGGGCTTCATGCCGGTGACGAAGTTCAGGTCGTCGAAGTCGTGGATGGCGTTGATCAAAAGCGGGCCGCCGCCTTTCTTGGTGTGCCACTCCACGTCGAAGTACTCGTGCGGCTTCGCGATGGCGTAGTTCGACTGGATGCCCACGATCTTGCCCAGCTTGCCCGACTCGATGACCTGGCGAAGCAGCTGGTAGCGGTTCGAGGAGCGGCGATGGTGCCCAACCAGAAGCGTTGCACCTGCATCTTTGCAGATCTTGATGATGTGCTCAGCTTCCTCAACGGTGTTTGCGATGGGCTTCTCGAGCAAGATGTTCTTAATGCCTGCTGCAAGTGCTAACTCAGTAGACTGAACATGGAGCGTATTGGGCAATGCGATTGCGACTGCGTCTAAATCTTCCTGCTTGAGAAGCAGCGTGTAATCGTTATACAGAGGAACGCCCAGCTCTTCTGCGACCTTCACATCATGATCGCCGAAGCCGGCAACGGCAACCAGCTCAATCTCGGGATTCGCCTTTGCATCGCGGGCAATTTTGGAGCCCTGGTTCAAACCGAGAACTGCCAACTTAATCTTATCCATGAGGATCCCCTTCCTTAGGTTTTTGATTTCCCCTCTGACATCTCCGATTATGTGGCCGCGCCCCAAGCGAATCCAATAGTGTTAGCCCCAGCCTGGCAAGCTACTATTGCAAAACGCAATAGCCTAAGTTCATCGCCCTTACTCACCTCATTCTTATTATCGACGGCAATAAAAAAGCTCACAGCATATGCTGTGAGCTCGCGAAATAGAATGTCTTATTGCGTTACCTGATAAACTGACAGATGCAGTATTTCAGCTAGACTGCATCATAAGATTGCTATTTAGACTTCGTAACCGCCTCGATAATGAAGCCCAAGGCATCAACGGAGTCGTAATAGGTAAATGTTGCCGTTGGGTCTACCAGCGATTTACCCTCCATATACTTAGCGATACCGCGCTCTTCCATTGCCTTGGTAACCTCATCATTGTTCTCAACGTCAAAGCGAAGATGATGCAGTGCGTGGCCGTGTTTGCGGAACCCTTCGTCAAGATAATCGTGCCAAATGGTATCGGTGTCGCCTACAGGCTGCAAAAACTCGAGCTGGACATTCAGCTGATTGTAGAACGCCGCCTTAACAGGAGCGTCGATGATCTCGCCGCGATACCACGTCTTCTTGTAGAGGTTGTCGCTTTCGGCGTCAGGTTTAAGGCCGAACACCTTCAGCATGCCGGCTTTTGCCTTCTCCATATCTTCGATCACGATGCCCACCTGAGTGATATCACCCAAGAGCTCAACCATTTCCTTTGCATTTTCAGTAGCCATACGATCCCCTCCTGTTTGTCTTCCTGTTTCACCTTGTCAGGGCAAGGTGGGTGCTTGCCTCCCCAAGCAGCACCCTAGAGGTGCGCTCTTTGGGCTAGCGGTCCTA
>CALGZY010000215.1 GCA_937934355.1 uncultured Collinsella sp.
GATTCAGTCGCGCGGGCAGCATTTCCCAGTTGACAAAACTATAGGAACACCCCCCCCCGAAGTTTATCCGCAGGCATATCCACGAAATACACTCCAGGTTTAATTGCTATTGGTTCAGGACGCAGGGCCCTTTGCTAAAACTTTATCCATTGTCTCCCAACTATAGAGGAGCGTCAGGACATTTTCGGCAAGCGGGCTATCTCTACGACCTCAATTATTTGTTGTGCAATTAATAGACACCGTTCATGTACTTCGTGGATGCTTCCTTATAAGCCCAAATAAGCATCTCAAATGAGCGCTGTACCACGTATCTGCTCCGGTTTGCTCAGGCCTGTCACTCGCAACACCCAGCTCCTAATAAGCTAACACAAGTTACGTAAATACATTCGGGACGTCGATTCGGCGGATTGAATAGGGCAACCCACAAAAGGCGAAACCATAAGCAAAGTGGAAAAGGCTGCAGCCATCAAGCATGTCGTGCTCCTACAGATAGGCCGCAACGTCCCACGCAGTGATAATCCCGAGGACTTTTTCGCTGGGCTTACCGCTATGCGTGATAAACACCATGCCAATGCGGTCAGCACAGCGCATCGCCGCCGTAAACATTTCCGCAACCTCTGCGAGCGTTATCGTACGTGGCACGAACCTAAACGATTCAGAGACATGAGCGTCCACTGGGAGCAGCTCGGCAAGCGAAGAGAATGTCGTCTCGTCGTCAATGCAGACAATCTCCTCTCCGTACAGGTACGAGAGCAGCGTGTTCTCGCTGAACACACCGCGGACGATGCCATCCTCCAGGATAGGTACGTGGGTGTAGCATTTTTCCGCCATCTCGCGCAGGACGGGTCTCACGCAGTCCTCCGCAGTTGCCGAAAACACATTCTGCATGGACACGGCGTGGTCGATTGCCTTGGGAGGATTCTCGACCGCCGCAAGCGTATTGCGCAGGAGTGTCAGCATCGAGTCGCTCGGCTCGACGGCGTAATCGCCATCGACACTCTCCTGGTGCGCGAGCAGGTTGCGCACTTCGGCACAGTATTTGAGGGCGCCGGCTACACTCCTGAAGGCTCTACCGGGATTTCTGCCAAGCCAAGCCACAGGACCGCGTTTTTCCGGCACGTCATAATGCTCACGGATGCACCCCTCGAGCCTTCTATAGAGATCAAGGAACTCGCTCGCATTGTCACTTTTGCCCATACCGAACCTCCTGCAAAAATAGCTTCGGGACGCGTTCACACAGCTAAACAAGCGAAATTATACGTGTGATATCAAGCGCCCTGCATTCGGTCTCGACAAGCGGCATCGAACGCAGGCTTACCGGCATGGGCGCCCGTAGGAAAGCTCATACGGCTAACGCACCTCGACCGTCAATCGGCCTCGTACTACCGCTAATCCGTTCCGTCCCAGCAGGCCACACAACGGTGAGATAATGCCCGCGACTATTAATGTAAGCAAGGAGCACGCTATGGCAGACAACGAGATCAAACCCTCGACGGACGGCAGCCGAGAGGAACTCGTGGCAAAACAGCTCGCATCCACCAAAATCCACCTCGCGCTCACCCAGGAGCGGGTGGACGTCTCCGGCGCCATCAAGCTACCGCTCGAGCGAATTCCCCAACTCGGCGTGGCGTTCGCCTCGCTCCCCTCGATGTTTCGCACCGTCACCAACACGGTGAGCGTGCCCACGCTGCTCCAGGCGACTGACAAATATGGCAACCCGCTCGATCCGACGAAACTCAACTCGTTCAAGGACGGCAGCGGTCTCACAGGGGGCTACCGCGACGCCGCCAAGGGCCTTGGGCAGGCGCGCTTCCACGTAGTCGAGGGCGACATCGCCACAAGCGTCACGCAGGTGCCTTACAATCCAACGTCGCTATTCATGGCAGCCGCAATCGCGCAGATAAACCAAAAGCTCGACTCCATCCAGGAGTCCGTCGACGAAATGTTCGAGTACATGCGTCAGCGCGACAAGGCCAACATGCGCGGCAACCTCAAGACACTTGCAGACATCCTCAACGGTTACGGCCTCAACTACGGCAACGCCACCTACATGGCAAACGCCCATATGAAGGTGCTCGACATCAAGCAGTCGTCCGCGCAGGACATGGAACTCTTCCGCTCGCAGGCGCAGGCGGATCTGAAAAAGAAAGGGTTCATCGAGGTGCGAGACGGCTTGGGCAGACGCCTCGACAAGGTGCTCGACTACCTCAAAGACTGCCAGCTCGCCACCTACATCCACGCGTTCTCGCTGTTCCTCGAACCCATACTCGCCCAGAACTTCGAGCCCGCAAAGCTCGCGGACGCCGTCGCAAAGATCGAGGCGGACTCACTCGCGTACCGCGAACTCTACACCGAGTGCTACGACGCCCTCGAGGCGGAAACTGCCAACACCGTCGATTCGGCGCTGCTGGGCGGCATCGCATCCGCTGGCAAGTTGCTAGGGCGTGCCATCGCAAAGACCCCCGTGGGCGACCATACACTCATCGACGAGGCGCTCGAGGGTGCAGGAGAGGACATCGGCAGTTTCAACGACAGGCAATCCGAGAAACTCCTCGAGAAGCTCCATCAGGCAAAGACGCCCGACGTCGCGCCGTTCAAGCAGAGCGTAAAGGAGATCGATACCCTCTACAACCGCCCCACGCAGATCGCCGTGGACGCCGAGAACGTCTACATCTTGCCTGCCAAGCAGCAGGAAGAGTAACGATACGCGACAGGCACGCGCCATGCAGACAGCTAACGCCCCTACCTCCCCTCCGCCTTCAGCTTCAGCAGCAGGTCGCCCAGCTCGGGGCACTTGCTGGAAAGGCGCGTCTGAACTCGCTCGCCCATCCCCCATCGTTGGCGGATCTCCTGGGCGCGCGGGCTCACGCGGTAGTTCCCGTCCATCATCTGCTTGAGCAGCTTGGCGGTCACACGAGCATCGGCCAGGGCGCTGTGGGCGTGGCCCGTCGACTCGTCGAACTCGATGCCAAACCACGTTGCCGCGTCACTCAAAGAGACGCATCCGTGGCTGCCCACGTCCATGATCGAGGTGTAAAACGCCTGCAGGTCGGCCCAGTCCGTAGGAACTGCGGAAAGATCGATGTGCTTTGCCTGGCACTCGGTCAAAAGCTGTCGACGATCCGCCCCGCTCCAGCAAACCACCTGGGCGGAGTAGCGACCGATCCAATCGCTGAGCCTTTTGATCACCACATAGAGCGGATCGGCCATCGCGGTATCCACGGCCGATATCCCTGTGAGCTCGCGGACGGGAAACGCAACGCCTTCGGTAAATTCCGTCTGCACAAACTGCGAGAACTCGCCCATAACGTTGCCGTGGTAATCGAGCTTGACGGCGCCGACCTCGATAATCTCGTTGCGCAGTCCACGACGTTGGCGCTGCTTTGGCACCGGCGCAAACTCAAAGTCCAGCACAACCTGGCGCGCAAAGTTCGTCGTATCGATAGCCGAGATACACGGCGTCTTTTCAGCTGACACGGTTAGGGCCTTTCTCCGTTGCTGGCCGCTTACTACACAGGCGGCTACATTGCTGTAAGGATAGGCGCCCGTGCGGACGTGAAAGCGGGGCGCAATACCATGCGCCAAGCACACGCCATGCAGACGGCCCCAAGAGAGTCGCCCGCTCTATTCAAATGTGTGAAAAAAATTTAGGCCCGGTGACTTGAATCAGCGGTCATCCCGGGCCCATCAGAGCTCGTAGAGCTCTTGGTTGCTTTGGTCTCGCTCTTCACGACGCTTATCGAACTTTCCGAGGCACTCAAGCAGCATTCGAAGCATAACAAGTCGCTGCCATTAAGGCACTGACCTCTTGACCAAGCAACGGCACTGCCCAGCTATCACCCTTGGGCTGCCGTCAACTTTATTCTATCCGCGAGCATCTGGTTTACCAAATGGATTTTCGGTAAAGGAAGCACGGCACGCCCGCAAAACCACTACGCCCCAAGTGCCGCCATGGGAATCACCGCCACGCCGTCGTCGCGTGTGTAGGCAATGCTCCCCTTTCCAACCACGACCGCCAAAAACGCCGGCGCGGCATTCTGGGCGGCAGGATTGGAGAGCACTTTCCTCTCCAGCGCCTTGAGATTTCTCGCTCCATCGTCTGCTTTCGCATCACTCAGCTTGACCTCGATGGCTCCCCAGCGCCCGTCGTGCTCAACGATCAGATCGACCTCAAGGCCCTTCTCATCTCGGAAATAATGGACACTGTTGTCGACACCGCCGTAGGTGGAAAGGAACACGCGCACGTCGCGCAGGACGAGATTCTCAAAGAGCATCCCCAGCGTTTGCATATCGCAAAGCAGCCGCTCAGGGGTAGCCCCCAGCAACGCCGCCGCAAGTGACGGGTCACAGAAGTAGCGCTTGGGGCGCACGCGAACGCGGGCCTTCGAGCGCATGGGCGGCTCCCATCCGCACAGGTCCTCGGTCAGCTTGAGCCTGTTGAAGAGGTCCAAGTACGCAGCGATGGTCCTCTCGTCGGGGCCCGCCTCACCGTACGAGGCGTCCTTTACGAGCGTCTTGTACGTGACAGCCTGGCTCTCGTTCATGGCAAGAGCTCGCAAAAGGCCGTGTGCAAGCTCGGGCGACATGCCCTCGTCCAGCACGTTGACGTCGAGCACCGAGTGCACGTACTGGCTTGCCGTCTCTCGCGCAAGATCTTCCGAAAGCCCAAGATTTGCAGGCCAACCGCCCCTGCAGCACCAGCGGGCGACGTCATCCACTGTGCTCTCGCGACGCTGAGGGGCAAAATCCTCGCCCTTAAAGAGACTTGCCAGTGACACGAGCGGCTCGCCGTCGCCCGACTCACACAGGACCATGGGGCGCATTGACAGACGGGCGATCCTACCCGTGCCGGAATGACGAACATGGCTGCGCTCCTCGCTTTTGAGCGCGGTCGAGCCCGTGAGCAAAAGTGTCCCCCGTTCGTTGCCGCTCGCGTCCACGAAACGCCGGGCGGCATCCCAAACCTCGGGCACCTCCTGCCATTCATCGACCAGGTGTGGCGCATCGCCGATGAGCGCCAGGCTTGGGTCGACCTCTGCCGCCGCACGCTGCGCAGGCTCATCGAGCCTGGAGACGCTCGCCGAGCGAGAGAGCGCCGTCCAGGTCTTGCCGCACCATTTGGGGCCGTTGATCTCCACACAGCCAAACGCCCGCATAAGGGTGTCGAGGCGCTCCTCTATGAGCCGGGGCCTATATCCCTTTTGGGTCAATCTCTTTGGTGCATCCATAGACGGCCGTCCCTCTCTATCACGCGATATGCGAAATTACGCCATTCTCAATGCTGATTTTACGCTACTTTCAATGTAGTTTTTACGCCATGACAGATGTAGTTTTTACGCCATTTTCATTGAAGGTTTTACGCTTGGCATCCTTAGCGCGACCCATTCCGAGCATCACATCAGAGCGTGCTTGGTTATCTCCGCTCGCACATCTCGGCAAACGAAATCAGCTTGGCATCTCCCCTGCTCGCCGCAGCTTCCTGACATCCTTGCGTAAAGCCTCGCTTCGAGAAGATCGCATAGCTTTTGTGCTGCCGCCTAAAGAGCTCGCTTCGATGCACGAGCTTTTGCAGCACGTCTTCGCCCACCGGTTCATTGCGCCATTTGCATTCCGCAAACAGCGCAGTGCCCTCGCCATCGTCAACAATCAAGTCGATTTCTTCCTGCGTATGCGTGCGATTATCCGTCCCCCACCAGCGTCCGACGCTCGCCGGAACCACATCGAGCTGGCCCGCGCGCGCGAGTTCGTACACGTATTGTCTGCATATAAGCTCAAAGACCGTACCCATGTAATCCGATACGTGCGGCTCAATGCGCTTATACGCCATCTCGGCCATATCGTTTTGAATCAGCCCAATGTTCTGCGGCACAAACTTGTACCAGAACCTAAACATCTGGTCGCTCAGCAGATACACGGCTCGCTTATTGCTCGTCTCGTTTAGGGGCAGCTCGCGCTCGACAATCCCAAGCGACGCCAGCTTATCCACATAGCTCTTTACGTTGCTCGCAGGGATTCCCGTAGAGCTCGCAATCTCCGAGATCTTCGAGCGCCCCTGAGCAATTGCTTGCACGATCGCATCATATTGCTCGGGATTGCGGCACTCTTGCAATAGCAGGTCACTCGGCTCCTCAAAGAGATAGCCCGTAGGAGTAAGAAAAAGACGTTTGATGTTGTCCTTGAGCGGTGCGACAGGATCGACTTTCTCGATATATGCAGGAATGCCGCCCGTCATGCCATAGCAAACCGCAGCGTCTTCGCGACTCATGCCCTGCCACAGGCCGAGGGTCGTCGTAAAATCGAGCGGCATGATCTTAAACTGGGCCGTACGCCTACCGTATAGTGGGCTCTCGTAGCCCAGCACCCGCTCTTCCATGAACGAAAGCGACGACCCGCACAGGATAAGCATGAGCTTGGTCTCTTTGTACAAGTGATCGATCTTGTCTTGCAGCAACGAGCTGATCTCGGGATTCGATTGGGCGAGATAAGGATACTCGTCGATCACGACAATCAAACGTTCCGTACGAGCCATGGTAGCCAATGCATCGAACGCCTCGTCAAAACTACGAAACGACACGCCAGCAACACCAACGGAGCCCGCAAGTATCGCCTGGCTAAAGCCATGCAGGTTTGCCTCTGCATTGGTGCGACGAGCTTGAAAGTAAATAGCCTTCTTGCCTTGGATAAACTCTGTGATAAGACGCGTTTTGCCCACGCGACGGCGGCCGTAAATCACAGGCATCTCAAAGGAGCCCGTGCCATACAGTCGATTGAGCTCGGACATTTCCGCCGTTCTTCCGATAAACATAGGGCCATCCTTCCTTTACGTTATAGCTAGCTATATTATACCTTCCTATAATATAGCTAGCTATAACGTAATTCGACAAGCGGCGCACGCAAAAGGGTCGGTACACCACCGCACGTGGACCGTTCCGGAAAATGTATCCCGTTCTGGAGCCAAAAACTGGGCCGTAGTTTCCGCCAAGCATGCCATCCGGAAAGCGTGTCCCGTTCTGAGCCTGAATTCTGGGATGCGGTTTCCGCTGAAACTTCTACCGGAAAGCGAATCCCATTCTGAGCGTCGAATCCGGGACGCAGTTTCCGGTTGAGGGCTGTTCCGGAAAGCTTGTCCCGTTCCGAGCGGCAATTCCGGGTCACGGTTTCCTCAGGTACAAGGCGACAGTCCGCCGCCCTTATCACATGCCTTCAAATATGCGATCCAGAAACACAAAACAGCAGATAGAATGCTCTTTTTCAAAAAGTACACGTCCCGAAACTTACCAAGACTTCATATCTAGCTACCGTTCACGGTCGCCGATTACCACCCACCGATTCAAACAAGAAATATGTCGCCAAAAGCAGGTCATCTACCTGCATGGTTAGATTTTGGTCAGCTTTTGGTCAGCTGAGCGGCAAGTTCCAGCTGATACGTTTTTGCTACCCAAAAGGAGGCGGTAGCTCATGACCCATTGCAATGACCAGCTCATCGACCAACTGCTCACTCAAGCCGAGCAAGAGGGGCGCTGTCTGATTCCCCCGAGCGCGGCGATCCGAAAAGCGCTCCTTCGGCGCACCGGCGGCACGGTTGTCTCGCCCATTCCGGGGTTGTTTGCGCGAAAAACGCGCTGGGATGAACTCAACCGAGCGCAACGCCATTGCGAGATTATCCGCGCCCTTGCGATCATCCATCCCGATTGGACGTTCTGCTCGTTTTCGGCAGCTTGCCTGCTGGGGCTCGAGGTCTCGTGGCGACACCTGAACGTCGTGCATGTTTGCAGCTCGACAAAGCCGTCGGCTCGTCCGGGCGCACATATTCAGCGACACCAGATTGAGCCGGCCGGAGCAATACGCAGAGCCGGCATATCGGTAACGCCGCCCATCCAAACGGCCACAGATTGCCTGCTGCAAACTGGTTTTGCCGACGGCATGCCCATTGCCGATTCGACGATCTCAAAGCTCGGCCTTGCGCCGGAACAGCTGATGGAGGCCGTGGAGCAACGAGCGACTGCACGCAATGGTCGCGCGATTCGCACCGCCCTCACAACGCTTCGATATGCCGACGTCCGCGCCGAGAGCGGCGGGGAATCGGTCGCCCGAGCCGTCATGATCGAGACGGGCTTTGCGCCCGACTGGCTTCAATACGAGCTGACGGACCCCTTCGATTCGGCCAAGCCCATACGAACGGACTTTGCCTGGGAGCGCCAGGCGCGGGAACTCACACTGGGCGAGCTCGACGGGCTCATCAAATATACCGACCAGACCATGCTGGCCGGACGCACCACCGCCGAGGTGCTCGTTGCCGAACGACAGCGCGAGGCGCACCTATCGCTCTACGGTCACCCTCTGCTGCGCTTTACCATGAACGAGGTCCGCTCGACAGGAATGCTCGCCAAAAAGCTGCAGACGGCAGGCATCCGGCAGACCGCGCTGCCGACATGGCTCAACGAGGTGGACCTGTAGGAGCTGCTAGGCCACGCATCGCCGAATCGCATCCCCCCTATCTGGGCCGCGTTTTCCCAACGGCCACGCCAACGGAAAGCGCGTCCCAGCCTGGACACTCAAAACGGGATGCGCTTTCCGGATGGCGGGCCTGGCGGAAAGCGTGTCCCGGAATCCCGTCTCAGAGCTGGACAGGCTTTCCGGTTGAGTCCTTCAGCGGAAACCGCATCCCGGAATAAACACTCAAACTGGGATGCGCTTTCCAAACGGCCGGCCAGCGGAAAACACATCCCATTCTGAGGCACGATTCCGGGACGCAGTTTCCGCATGCGGCCCCGTTGGGAAAGTTAATCCCGTTCCGAGGCTGGATTCCGGGACGCAGCTTCCGCATGCGGAGGCGCTCCAAACAAAAGGCCCCGGCTCGCGATGGAGCCGGGGCCAAAGGCGCAGCGTATGTAGTTGATGTTGAGCGCGAACGGCCCGTCAACAATGGCCGTCCACGCTCTACCCTACCCGCGGCGACGGGCGCGGCTGTACGGCGTATCCACCATGGGCAGATCCGGACGCAGCTTGCCGTCGAATGCGCGATAGGCGTTCTGCACGGCGGGCGCCGTGGGGATCGTTGCGATCTCGCCAATGCCCTTGCCGCCATATGCCACGGGCAGCAGCTCGTCCTTCTCCACGTAAATGGCGTGGATATCCGGAATCTCGGGCGCACGGAACAGCCCGAGCGTACCGTACCTTGCCTGGGGTACGCAGTCCTTGAGCGGCCAGTCCTCGGTAAGCGCATAGCCCATACCCATGAGCACGCCACCTTCGATCTGACCTTGGATGGAGATGGGGTTGACCACCTTGCCGGAATCGTGCGCGGCATAAACCTCGCTCACGCGACCGTCATCATCCAAAATGACCACATGTGTGGCAAAGCCGTAGCAGATGTGGCTCTTGGGATTGGGAACATCCGCACCCAGCTTGTCGGTCGGCTCCAGGTACACGTAGCCAAACTCGCATCCCTCGAGCGCCTTGATGGCGGCCGCGGGATCCTGAGGATGCATACCCTGGCCGGCGACGAGCTCCTGTGTGCGCAGCTGATAGGCGCGGCCGTCGTCATACTCGATCTTGACGCCGTCGCCATGCGCATTCACGGGAGCGGCGGGCGCAGACTTGCCGGCCTCGATGTCAAGCATGGCATCGCGCAGCAGGAAGGCGGCACCGCGCACGGCCTCGCCGGTCACGACCGTCTGACGCGAGCCAGACGTGGTGCCGGAGTCGGGAGCGTTCTCGGTGGAGCACTCGCCGTTGGCGATGCAGCGAAGCGGCAGGCCGCATGCCTCGGCAACGTCCTGCAAAAAGACGGTGTTGCAGCCCTGGCCGATGTCGGACGTGGCGGCATAGACCACGGCCACGCCGTTCTCGATGCGGATCTTGCAGCGGCCGGCATCGGGCAGGCCCACGCCCACGCCGGCGTTCTTCATGGCGCAGGCGATACCGGCGTGTCCGGGATGCGCATAGTAGGCATCCTTGACCTCGAGCAGCGTCTCCTTCAGCGCCGTGGAGCAATCGGCGATCTGGCCGTTGGGCAAAACCTCACCCGGCTCGATAGCGTTACGGTAGCGAATCTCCCACGGATCCAGGCCGACCTTCTCTGCCAGCAGGTCGATCAGGCTCTCGAGCGCAAACTCGGACTGGCAAACGCCAAAGCCGCGGTACGCGCCGGCGGGCGGGTTGTTGGTGTAGTAGCCAAAACCGCGAATGTCGGTGTTCTGGTACTTGTAGGGGCCGACGGCATGCGTGCAGGCGCGCTCGAGCACCGGGCCGCACAGCGACGCGTAGGCGCCGGTGTCAAAGTTGATCTCGCAGTCCAGACCGGTAAAGTTGCCCTCGGCGTCGCAGCCCAGCGTAAAGGTGCCGTCCATGGCGTGGCGCTTGGGATGGAACGCGAGCGACTCGGCACGTGTGAGCTTGCACTTCACAGGACGCTGGAGCTTATAGGCAGCAAGCGCGGCCAGGTGCTGGATCGAAACGTCCTCCTTGCCGCCAAAACCGCCGCCCACAAGCATGGTCTCGACAACCACACGCTCGGGCTCGTTGTCCCAGCCAAACATGTGGGCGCACTCTTTGCGCGTATCGTAGGCACCCTGGTCGGTCGACTGCACCTTGACGCCGTTCTTGTACGGGAAGGCGACGGCGCACTCGGGCTCCAAGAAGGCATGCTCGGTAAAGGGCGTGGTAAAGCGCTGCGTCACGGTGAACGCGCTCTCCGCTAGCGCCTTGGCGGCGTCGCCGCGCGTCACGTGACGGCTCTGGCACACGTTGTCCTTGAGTTCCACCGTGTTGCCAAAGGCAAAGAAACTGTCATGCAGGCGCGGGGCGTCGGCAGCCCTAGCCTCGACAATGTTGCGCACGGGCTCCAGCGGCTCGTAATCAATCTTTACGAGCTTCTTAGCCTTCTCGAGCGTCGCCTCGTCCTCGGCAACCACCAGCACGATGGCGTCACCCACGCAGCGGGTGATATCGCCCTGGGCGATCATGACATCCCAGTCCTGGATAAGGTGGCCGACCTGGTTGACCGGCACGTCCTCGGCGCGCAGGATGCCCACCACACCGGGCAGGGCCTCGGCCTTGGAGGTATCAATGGAGAGCACGCGGGCGCGCGGATACTTGGAGCGCACGGCGCTGGCATAGGTCAGGCCCGGCTGATCGAGCTCGTCGATGTCGTCGGGATACTTGCCCTCGCCGAGCACCTTCTTGCGCACGTCGATGCGGAAGGCGCGCTTGCCCACACCGTAGTCGTCGCCGCGCTCCAGGTCCTCGTCGATCTGCTTTTCGCCGCGGAGCACCGCAGCTGCCAGCGAAATGCCCTCGATGATCTTCTTGTAGCCGGTGCAGCGGCAGACGTTACCGCGAATGGCGTACTTGATCTGCTCCTCGGTGGGCTCGGGGTCCTCAGCGATGAGCGCCGCGCCCGCCATGACCATGCCGGGGATGCAAAAACCGCACTGCACGGCGCCCACGGCACCAAAGGCGTACACAAAGGCCTCGCGCACGTCCTCGGGCAGGCCCTCGACGGTCACGATGTTGCGACCGGCGGCAAGAGCGGTGGTCAGTACGCACGCCTTGACGGCCGCACCGTCCACATGGATGGTGCAGGTGCCGCAAGCGCCTTCGGAGCAGCCATCCTTGGCGGAATGGATATGCAGGTCGTCGCGCAGGTAGCGCAGCAGCGGTTTATTCTCCGTCGTCGTGCGCTCGACGCCGTTAACGGTAAAAGTGAATTCCTGTGCCATGGTGATTCCCTTCTACACGCCGGCGGCGATGCCGGTGCGGTCGTGGATGGCGCCATGCGGGCAGACGACGGCGCACATGCCGCACGACAGGCAGTCCACGCCGTCGATATGGGCGCAGTTGTCCTCGATGCGGATAGCGCCGGCAGGGCACTTTTTAGCGCACATGCCGCAACCGATGCAGCTCGTGTCGCAGATCTTGCGAGCGATGGCGCCCTTATCGGTGTTGTTGCAGCGCACCAGAATGTTCTGGTAGCCGGGAACGAAGGCAATCACGCGCTGCGGGCACGCCATGCCGCACAGGCCACAGCCCGTGCACTTGGAGCGATCCACGCGGGCGATGCCATCGACCAGCGCAATGGCGCCGTGGGGGCAGGCCGTGACGCAGGCGCCACAGCCAATGCAGCCTTCGCTGCAGCGGGCGTCGCCGCCTGCGGAAGCGCAACCACTTCCGCAGGCAACGTAGGCCACGTTATGTTGAATGGATTTGGCCATAAGAGACTCGCCTATTTCTTAAGAAGGTACGAATAGTTGTCGCGCACGGCCCTGATGGTCAGGCGGACGGCCTCGGGAAGACCGGTGTTGACGGCATCGACCGAGACGGTGCGGACCGTGCCGGCGACGCGAACCTTAAAGTGGTCCTCGTCCACGGCCAGGAAGCCCTCGTTCTCGGAGTTCTCCATGTCCTGCTCGCTCCAGAACAGGGTGAGCTTGTCCTTGTAGGGACGACCCTCCTGGTAGGGGCAGAACACGGCGCAGTTACCGCATTCGTTGCACATGCCGTCGACATGGACGACCTGATGCTTGGCCAGGCCCGGCACCTTAATTGCCACGTTGGCGCGGTTGGGGCACACATCGCAGCAGACCTCGCACACCGAGCCGCAGCCCAGGCAGCGGGTCTTGGTGCAGTTGCGCTTGTCGCGGCACAGCGACCCCTTGCGCTCGTAGCAGGTGTCCTCGCGGCCGGCCTGCTCGTTGCAGTCGGCGTACTTGTTAAAGTCCACGCCGGCGATGGCGCGGGCGACCTCGGCGGCGTCGGCGATAGCCTCGACCACGGTGGCCGGACCGCGACGGCAGTCACCGGCAGCCCAAACGCCCTCGACGCCGGTGGAGGTGGCGGCAAGGCGGCCGCGACGGTCGTGCTCGACGCCCGCGGCGTCGTACAGGCTGGCATCGATGCCCTCGCCCACGGCGCAGATCACCGTGGTGGCGGGAAGCTCGACGGTCTCGCCCGTGGCGACGGGGCTGCGGCGGCCGCTTGCATCCGGCTCGCCAAGCCCCATAACGTCGCAGGTCAGCACGGCGCCGTTGAGTGCCTTGGGCGCCAGCAGCTCGCAGAACTCAACGCCGTCGGCAAGAGCAAGATCAAGCTCTTCCTCGTCGGCGGGCATCTGCTTCTTGGTGCGACGATACACCAGACGCACGTTCTTCACACCAGCCAGGCGCTTGGCCACGCGAGCCGCATCCATAGCGGTGTTACCGGCGCCAATGACTACGACATCCTCGCCCAGCTCGAGCTTCTCGCCCTTCTTGGCGGCCTCGAGGAACTCCAGCACGTCGAGCTCGGCACCCTCGCCCAAGCCCGCAGAGCCGGGCATCCAGGCACCGGTGGCCACGACCACGTTGGTAAAGCCCTGGGCCTTGAGCTCTTCAATGGAATCCACGCGAGCATTGAGCTGTACCTTGGCGCCAAAGGCCAAGCAGAGCTCGGCATCGTGAGAGATATCGTCACTGGCGATACGGAACTCGGGGATCACGTGACGGACCACGCCGCCGAGCGAATCGCGGGCCTCGAAGATGGTGACGGGCACGCCGGCACGCGTCAGGAAGAACGCCGTCGCCAGGCCGGCCGGGCCGCCGCCGATAACGGCAACGTTGCGCTCGCCGTCGTTGGCGATGGCCTGGGCGCGCAGCTTGGGCAGCACGGCCGTCATGGCCTCGCGGGCGGCCTTGAGCTTGCTGGCGCGGATCTGGGCGCCCTCGGGCTCGTAGAACGCACGCTCGCAGGCACGGCCGCAGGGATGCGGGCAGATGGTACCGGTGATGAACGGCAGGGCGTTGCGCTCGATGATGATGTTGAGTGCGTCCTCGTAGCGGCCCTCGTCAACAGCCGCCAGATAGGCGGGAATATCCTGCTGGATGGGGCAGCTCGTGCGGCACGGCGTGGTAAAGCAGTCGGAAAGCGGGCTCTTGCCGGCGACCTTGCGGTCGGGCAGCGGGCGCAGCGGCTTCTTGTAGAGCGGGTTGGTGAGCGAGTCGGTCTGGATCGCAGTCACGGCCTCGAGAGAGACGCCCGCGAACGGCTTGCCATCCAGGTCGGTAAACTCGCCAGCCATCTGGCTAAAGCGCTCGTAGCCACCAGGCTTGAGTACGTCGGTCGCCAGGGTGACGGGCCAAATGCCGGCATCGTACAGGGCGCGGATGTTGTAGACCGTAGCACCGCCAGAGTAGCTAATGCGCAGCTTGCCATCGAACTGCTCGGTAATGCGACGGGCGGCCTCGATGGTCAGCGAGAACAGCGAACGGCCGGACATGTACATCTCGGTGGAGGGCAGCTCGTTCCTCGTCACGTCGACGGGGAACGTGTTGGTCAGCTTGACGCCAAACTCCAGGCCGCGCTCGGCACACAGGGCAATCAGACGCTCAAACATGGGCACAGCGTCGACCCACTGCAGATCCTCGCGGAAGTGCGTGTCATCGAAGACGATGTAGTCGAAGCCCAGCTTGTTGAGGCGCTGACGTGCAAACTCATAGCCCAGCAGCGTGGGGTTGCACTTGATGTAGGTGTTGAGACCCTTCTCGGTAATCAGATAGGTCGCGATGCGCTCGATCTCCGCCGGCGGGCAGCCATGCAGCGTGGACTCGGTAATGGAGTTGGAGACGCGCGCCGGGATGGACTCGACAAACGCGGCATCGACATTCTCAAACTTGTCCAGGTTAGCGAGCGCCCACGTGCGGCACTCGTTCCAAACCTCGGAGCCGCTGGCGTCCTTCATGCCCTCAATGTATGCATCGACCTTGGGGCTCTTGATGCCCTCGAGGTCATAACCCACGGACATGTTGAAGACAAAACCATCCGGGCTGCCCAGGCCGTACTCGCGAGCGATCAGGTGGCAGGCAAACCATGCCTTCACGTACTCGGCAAAGGCCTGCGGAACCTCGAGCTCGGTCGACCACTCGCAGTTGTAGCACTCGTCCTGCGCCACGATGCAGGGCTTGTTCACACACTTGGAGAGCTCCTCGCCGTCCATAACCTGAACGGTCTTGAGCTCAAAGAAGCGGGAACCGGCCACGTAGGATGCCACAATGTTCTGGGCCAACTGCGTATTGGGACCGGCGGCCGGGCCAAACGGAGTCTCGATGCGCTCGTCAAAAATGGGAAGCGCGCCCTCCTGGTTGGTCGTGACCATCTTGCGCACGCCAAAGACGGCGCCCTGAGTCTTGTGCTCCTCGATGATCCAGTTCATCAGCTGCGAAAACGGGATCGGCCTCATGATGTCGCTCATAATGAGCTCCTCTCTGTAACGCCCGGCGAGACCGCGCGACGGGCGCAAATACGGTGTAGCGCTAGCACAGCGCCGGCGACCCCGCGGAGGCCGCCTATACGCGCGTCGAACGCGGCGAAACATCCGACGCGCGTGAATCTACTTGTAATTAGTAGGTGCGTTCGTTGAGCGTGCTCCAGAGCTTCTTGGACTCAGCCATGGTCCACGCGTTGATCTTGTCCTCATCAATGCCAACGAACTCGCGATCCTTGTACAGGACGCGGCCGTTGATGATGGTGGTGCGGCAGTTTTTGCCCATCATGCCAAAGAGCATGTGGCCGTCGATGTTCTCCTCGCTCAGCGGCGTAAAGGGCTTGTAGTCCATGACGATGACGTCGGCGGCAGCGCCGGCCTCGAGCACACCGAGCTTGCGATCGAAGTACTTGCTGGCCATCTTGGCGTTGTTCTCGAACAGCATCGTCATTGCCTCGCACCAGCCCACGTTGGGCATAGCGGCGTTGTGACGCTGAATGATCAGGAAGACCTTGAGGCTCTCGAGCATATCGTGGGTGTAGGCATCGGTGCCCATGCACACGGGGATGCCGCGGCGGAAGAACTCGAGCACGGGGGCGCAGCCTACGGCGTTGCCCATATTGGATTCTGGGTTGTTGACGAGCCAGGTGCCGGACTCCTTGACGATATCCATCTCGGCAGGCGTCACGTGGATGCAGTGGCCGAGCATGGTGTCGGGACCCAGCAGGTTGTGCTGCAGCAGGCGCTCGACGGGGCTGATACCACCGCGGTTGAGGCGGGAATCCCACACGTCGTTCATGCCCTCGCACACATGGATGTGGAAGCCGGTCAGGCCGTTGTTGGCCTCGGCCATCTTATCCATGGTCTCGTCCGAAAGTGTAAAGGTGGCATGTCCGCCAAACATGGCAGCGATCATGTGGTTGTCGTTGTCGCGACGCTCCTTGGCGGCCCACTGGGCAAATTCGGCGTTCTCGGCAATGGCCTGGTCGCATTTTTCCTGGCCGCGGCGATCGGAGACCTCGTAGCACAGGCACGAACGCATGCCCAGCTCCTGAGCTGCATCCTTAATGGTAAAGAGGCTTCCCGGGATCTCGCAGAAGCTCGCGTGGTGGTCGAAGATCGTGGTGACACCATCGCGAATGGAGTCCAGAATCGTGGCATAGGCGCTTGCCTTGGTGCCGTCGAGTGTCAGATTGTCGTCGATCTTCCACCACTGCTGCTCAAGATTCTCCAGGAAGTTGGTGGGGTTGCAGCCCTTAATGGCAAGGCCGCGGGCCAGACCCGAGTAGATGTGGGTGTGGCAGTTGATGAGTCCGGGCATGATGAGGTTGCCCTGGGCATCGACGTACTCGGCATCCGGGTACTTGGCCTTGAGCTCGCACTCGGGACCTACTTCGACGATCGTATCTCCGTCAATGGCGACCGCACCGTTTGGAATGAACGGGGCCTGAGCATTGCGGGTAAAGACGGAACCGTTAGCGACCAGAAGCATAAATGCTCCCTTCAACATCAGGGGCGGGGTTTGACACCTCTGACATGGCGGAGTGCGAAGCGCCGGCCTACACCGGAAACGGGCCCTCTCCCGTCAACGCTTCACCAAAGGGACAAACCCTTTGAAGTGCGGCTTGGCACCGCATGACGTCGGCGGACGAGGCGATGCGCCCGCCGACGAATAGCACCGAATTGGTTACTTCTTGCTCTCGGGCAAGACCAGATCCACGGCAGCGTCCTTGGCAGCATCGATGTGCTGAGCCACGACCGGCGTCTGCGGAAGGATCAGGTTAAGGACAATGGCCATGATGGCGGTGGGGGTTACGGCATTGGAGCCGATGACGGTGGGCACCCAGGTGGGCATACCCTCGCCGGCAAGGCAACCGCTGGCCATCCAGATACCCAGGCCAAAGACGACGGAGGTACCGACGATGGTGGTGGTGCGCTGCGTGAGGCCCTCGCGGGTGAACATGCGCACGCCGTTCATGGTGATGGTGCCAAAGACGCCGACGGTCGCGCCGCCGATGACGGGCTGCGGGATAGCGGAAAGGACGGCAGAGAGCTGCGGGAACAGGCCGGCGATGGCAAAGACGGCCGCGATGATCACAAAGACCCACTTGTTGACGACCTTGTTGGAGCAGATGATGCCCACGTTCTGGCCAAGGGCGCTGGTGGGAAGACCGCCCAGCAGGCCGCCGACCATAGAGGTGAGGCCCTGGGACACGATAGCGCCGGAGAGCTCGCGCTCGGTGGGCATACGGTCGATGGAGCCCAGGCAGGCGGCAGAGACGTCGCCGATAACCTGGATGGCAACCATGGGGAACACAACGGCAAGGGTAATGCAGACCTCGGGATCAAACTCGAGCGCATAGGGCATGAGCTTGGGAAGGGCGAAGACCTGGGCGGTGGCGACGCTGGAGAAGTCGATCATGCCAAAGGGGATGGAGACGATCATACCAACGATCATGCCAAAGAACACGGATCCCAGCTTGAGCGTGCCCTTGCCAAAGTTGGCGAGCGCAAAGACCACGGCGAAGGTGATAAGAGCAACGCACCAGGCCTGCGGGGTGCCCCACAGCGGCGTACCCATACCGCCGGCCATATACTTGACGGCCGTGGGATACAGCGAAACGCCGATGGAGAAGATGACCGTACCGGTCACGACGGGCGGGAACAGCCACTTGATCTTGCTGTAGGCCAGACCAAAGAGGACCGCGACGGCGCCGCCGACGATCTCGCCACCCAGCAGCGCACCAAAGCTAAAGCCCGAGGCACCCATGGCCTGCAGGGCCGGCAGGAACGCGAACGAAACGCCCATGACGATGGGCAGGCCGCCGCCGATGCGACGGAAGGGAGCGAAGGCCTGAAGGGCCGTGTCGATCGCCGAAAGAATGAGCGCGACCTGGATGATGTCGGTACTCTGCTGGCTATTAAAGCCGTAGACGCCGGCCATGATGACCGCCGGGGTAATGATGCCGGCAAACGATGCCAGTACGTGCTGAAGGGCACACGGGATCATTTCCTTAACGGGAGGCATGCCTTCGCGAGTGAACAGGGCTTCAGTGCCGTTCGTAACCGTCTCCTGGGTCATTTGACCACCAATCCTCGAAGTAGTTGTTTTCGCATCTGACGCTCTATTGTGACGCAGTGCGGGGTTGAGGTTGTGCCTTCATTGCATATCGTATTAAAGATGATTCTCATTCTCAATAATAATTTTTTGTTATCAGACTATTCTTCAGCTGAAATTACGCATTTCCGCAGGTCAGGAAAGTGTCTGGTCAAAATAACATCTAACATTTCTTTTGGTCAACCGTTTACCGCTAAATTCCTACCGTTCGTCTGCATTACGCAATGTACCTGCGGATATACGAGATGATGGGCAGCGTGTTACCATGAGAAAAAATTGTTATGAACATTTCCGATTTCACCCAAAGGAGTTGCCCGTGAACGAGACCGTACGTCGCTTTTTGCCGATGGTCGATTTTCTGGAGCAGATACTCGGCAAAAACAGCGAAATCGTGCTGCACGATTTCTCGGATCCCGACCACGCCATCGTCGATATTCGCAACGGCATCGTGAGCGGCCGCAAGGTCGGCGGTCCCGCCACCGATCTGGCACTCAAGATCATGCACGACGCCAAGTATCGCGACCTGCCGTTTATTACGGGCTACGAGGGGCGCGGTGCCGGCGGCAAGACGTTGGAGTCAGCGACGTACTTTATCCGCGAAAATGACGAGATCGTCGGTATGCTCTGCGTCAACACCGACCTCTCGACCGTGCGCTCCATCAACGCCATGGCGCAGCAGCTCATGGCATGCTTCGACGCGGTGCCGACGCGCACAGAGCCCGCGTCTATCGAGGTCGAAAGCCTTTCGGAGTCCACGCAGGAGCTCATCGACCGCAGTATTGCCGAGCTGCTGAGCGCGCGCGGGCTGGATGTAGCGTCGCTTGGTCAGAGCGACCGCGTGGACGTCATTCGCCACCTCAACGGCAACGGGGTGTTCATGCTCAAGGGTGCCGTGGCCTGCGCCGCCACCGCGCTGGGCATCTCGGAGCCCAGCGTCTACCGCTACCTGCAAAAAGTCCGAAAGGAAGGCTAACGAGCAAAATGAAGCGCGGCTCCACAAGCGATCCGTCACTTAACAAAAGACCCTGCAGCTCTGAACTGCCTCCCATTTCTTGGACATGAGAAATGGGAGGCTTTTTATGCGAGTCG
>CALGZY010000216.1 GCA_937934355.1 uncultured Collinsella sp.
GCACCTATCGCGAAAGAAGAATTCATCTCCCTCTTGGTTGGGGACTTGCAACGTGTGATTGAGTATCCAAAGCTTGGCTATCAAAGCGAACAGTTTGTGCCGCCATACGTGTATTCTGCCTATGAAAAGCTTGTACGTGCCGGGTTTACCAGCCAAATGATTCGGAAATAACCGCCCAACAGTTGCTGCTTCCGTCGTGGAATGACAGATGCTCATTGGGGTTTCATTCACGTTGATTGCTGAATGCGGCGCTGGCGTATGGGAGGAAGATTGCCGCGAGGGCTCCCCGATGCGCTTGAATTTTAGCGCAATCTGGAATTAGGCTTTACCCTCCACTTGCTATGGGTGTTTAGCTGAACCTACTTTTAATTTAGTTGATGTTGGGGTGCGTCTTCTCGAGTCCTGGGGCTATGCGCACCCAAGCGCTCTCTTCGGTTTTTCACTCGGAAGCGTGATGGGCCTTCAACCATTTTTCTGTGATTTGCAGGCAACTTCACAGGCAACTTCACGAGCAGAGTTTTGTCATACCGCTGCCGCTTTATTGTCTATCTAGAACCAACGCCAGCGGCAGGCTTTCGCGTTCGGAATTCCATAAGTTGGGACAACGCGGTTCAATAAGCTGCCCTTTGCCTTAATTTGATGCGACTTGTCAGATCGCGATATAGAATAATTATCAGCTGACGTCCATCTGCCTTTCTGCCAGCTTGCTAAACACAATTCATTATCTATCGGCTCGGTGCGAGCTTTCAGATTAGCGCTGTGACACAGATAAGATAACGAGTTCAAATGTTCCAATGCCACCACATGTTTACAGCTTAGGGACTAAGTCGCTTAGCTGTTTTGCTATAAGTTGACAAGACGGCTGCCTACACTCGGTCTTGATCCCGTGCCGCCTGGCATCGCGGCTGTGGTGATCCGTTGTCTCCAACCTCCTCGCGATCAACCGCAACATGTTGGTCAAGCATAATCTTTTGGATTCTTTTGGCGTGAGCGGCTTGGTTTTGGTAGGATTTGTCAGCGGCTTGACTAAGGGGGTTTTATAACTGCCATGCAGGTAGCCGTGTTGGTAACGTTTTACCGACTTCCCAAGAACCCCTCATTTTTAATGCGTCTGCAAAATGACTAATTGCTTTGACCTGCTGAAACACTATATGTTGTGTTTGACCTAAAAAAAGAATACAGGATATAGATGCCTCTTTGTCGTATGATAGATGGCGGACAGAGAACGAGAACCTTATTCGCCCCATTTGGACACGTCTTTGAGCCGCTTGATCGGCCGCGAGGATTGTCCGCATGAGGACTTATGGTTTATCGAGAACACAGATTGCGCGACGGCGCCGCAAGACAGGGGCAAGCCCTGCCGGGTATCGTTTGGCTCTGAAGCGCGATGAGGCTACGATGCGAAAGAGGCAAGAGGATGAAGATCATCAAGCGCAGCGGCACCGAGGTTGTCTTTGACATCGATAAGATCGTCAATGCCATCCGTGCCGCAAACTTGGAGGTCGAGGAGAGCTCTCGTCTTACCGACCGCCAGGTGGTTTACGCGGCGCAAAACGTCGCCGAGGCATGCGAGAACGCGGGCCACACTGTTTCGGTCGAGGAGATTCAGGATTTGGTCGAGGACGAGATCATGCGTCTCGACTGCTACGAGGTTGCCCGCCACTACATCATCTATCGCTATGTTCAGAGCCTGAAGCGCCAGAAGAACACGACCGATGACAAGATCCTGTCGCTGATCGAGTGCAATAACGAAGAGGTCAAGCAGGAGAACTCCAACAAGAACCCGACCGTCAATTCCGTTCAGCGTGACTACATGGCCGGCGAGATCTCCAAGGACCTGACTCAGCGTGTGCTGCTGCCTCAAGAGATCGTGGATGCCCATAATGAGGGCCTGATCCATTTCCACGATTCGGATTACTTTGCCCAGCACATGCACAACTGCGATCTGGTGAACCTGGAAGACATGCTCCAGAACGGTACTGTTATCTCGGGTACGCTGATCGAGAAGCCGCACAGCTTCTCGACCGCCTGCAACATCGCGACGCAGATCATCGCCCAGGTTGCTTCCTCCCAGTACGGTGGCCAGTCGATTTCGCTGACCCATCTTGCCCCGTTCGTCGAGGTGAGCCGTCAAAAGATTCGCGGCGAGGTCGCTCGCGAGCTTGAGGAGCTCGGCGTCTCTGCGTCTGCCGAGAAGGTCCGTGAGGTCGTTGAGGACCGTCTGCGTGACGAGATCCGTCGCGGCGTCCAGACGATTCAATATCAGGTCGTGACCCTTATGACCACCAATGGCCAGGCGCCGTTCGTGACGGTCTTTATGTATCTTAACGAGGCCCGTACGCCTCAGGAGAAGCACGACCTTGCCATGATTGTGGAGGAGACGCTTCGCCAGCGCTACGAGGGCGTTAAGAACGAGGCCGGCGTATGGATCACCCCGGCATTCCCCAAACTTATCTATGTACTCGAGGACGATAACGTTCACGAGGATTCCCCGTACTTCTACCTGACCCAGCTGGCTGCCAAGTGCACTGCCAAGCGTATGGTGCCCGATTACATCTCCGAGAAGAAGATGCGCGAGCTCAAGCTGTCTAAGGGCGAGACCGCCGGCAACGGCGATTGCTACACCTGCATGGGTTGCCGCAGTTTCCTGACGCCTGACCGTTCGGGCAACGGCTTTAACAATGTCGCCAACGCGCTGAACTACGACCCGGCCAAGCCTAAGTACTACGGTCGCTTTAACCAGGGCGTTGTGACCATCAACCTGCCCGATGTCGCACTGAGCTCGCATCAGGACATGGACAAGTTCTGGAAGATCTTCGACGAGCGCCTTGAGCTGTGCCACCGCGCCCTGCTGTGCCGTCATGAGCGTCTGATGGGTACGCTTTCGGATGCCGCACCGATTCTTTGGCAGTACGGTGCCCTCGCCCGTCTGAAGAAGGGCGAGACGATCGACAAGCTGCTCGTGGGCGGTTACTCCACCATTAGTCTGGGTTATGCCGGCCTGTATGAGTGCGTCAAGTATATGACGGGCCACAGCCACACCGAGAAGGAGGGCACGCCCTTTGCCATGGCCGTCATGCAACGCATGAACGACAAGTGCGCCGAGTGGAAGGCCGAAAGCGATATTGACTTCTCGCTGTACGGTACCCCGCTTGAGTCGACGACCTACAAGTTCGCCAAGTGCCTGCAGCGTCGTTTTGGCATCATCCCGGGCGTGACGGACAAGGGCTACATCACCAACAGCTACCACGTCCATGTGTCTGAGGAGATTGATGCTTTCGATAAGCTCAAGTTCGAGGGCATGTTCCAGCAGCTTTCGCCGGGCGGTGCTATCTCCTACGTTGAGGTTCCCAACATGCAGGACAACCTCAAGGCTGTCATCCGCGTGATGCAGTACATCTACGACAACATCATGTACGCCGAGCTCAACACCAAGAGCGATTACTGCCAGGTGTGCGGCTACGACGGTGAGATCAAGATTGTCGAGGATGACGGCAAGCTGGTGTGGGAGTGCCCCAACTGTGGCAATCGTGACCAGGAGAAGATGAACGTCGCCCGTCGTACGTGCGGCTACATCGGTACCCAGTTCTGGAACCAGGGTCGAACCGAGGAGATCCGCGACCGCGTGCTGCATCTCTAATACCGCTCCGGGGCTGAACCGAGAGGGCCGCTTGGGCATTTGCTCGCTATTTCGGACAGTCCTGCGCAAGACGAAGGCCACATTAAGTGGCCTTCTTTGCGTGCGGAACTCATATCGAGCAAAAGCCCAAGCGGCCCTCTCGGTTCAGCCAAGTTGACGTAGCTGAGATGCAGCATGAGGCCTGCTCACTCCTCGAAGTTCTTAGCGGAAATGAGTTGACTTGCAACAACGCTTTGCTTGCGATAACGGTTGAGCTGCAACAAAGTATTTATTGGACCTCGAACCCTATACTCGATGTTCGCTTCGTTCATTGAGTTACCCTTTGCATGAGGCCGGGACATATCGTCCCGCCCGCAGTTTCGCAGGCCGAAGGCCGAGAATGTTTGAGGACGGGATGATATGTCCCGGCCTCCCGGGAGAGTTACCTATGAACTACGCGAACATTAAGTATTTCGACATTGCTGATGGAGAAGGCGTTCGTACTTCTCTGTTTGTGAGTGGGTGCCGTCGTGGGTGCAAGAATTGCTTTAACTCCGTCGCGTGGGACTTTGCCGCGGGTGAAACGTTCGATCGTGCCGTCGAGGACAAGATTATCGAGAGCCTCGACCATCCCTTTATCGATGGCCTGACGATTCTGGGCGGCGAGCCTATGGAGCCCGAGAATCAGGTGGGGCTTGTTGACTTTATCGAACGCGTGCGTGCGGCCTATCCCGCGGGGTCGGGCAAGACCATTTGGTGCTTTACCGGCGACGTGCTCGAGGAGCTTATGCCGGGTGGCCGTCATCATACCGAGGTGACGAACCGTATCCTGGCCTGCCTCGACATGTTGGTGGACGGCCCGTTTGTTCAGGATCTGTACGATATCTCATTGCGTTTTAGAGGCTCGAGTAACCAGCGTGTGATCGATATGAACGCTACGCGCGACCGTGCTGAGCGCGAGGGTGTTGCGCTTTGTGATGCGGTTGAACTTTGGCGGGACGATCCAGTCTATTCGACCCATACTATGTAGCTTGTGGCCGATGCCAAAGGGCGTGGTACCATAGCGCGAACGTGAAATCGGAAAAGTGAGGCCCAGATGGTCGATCAGGAAAAAGTCGAGGCCGCCATTAAGCTGTTGCTTGAGGGCATAGGCGAGGACCCAACTCGTGAGGGCCTGCTGGAGACCCCGGCGCGCGTTGCCCGTATGTATGGTGAGATCGCCGGCGGTATGGACCAGAGTGCCGAGGAGCACCTGTCCAAAACCTTTGCCGTCGCTTCGAACGATTTGGTTATCGAGCGCGACATCACGTTCTACTCGCTGTGCGAACATCATCTGCTGCCGTTTTATGGCAAGGCCGCCATTGGTTATATCCCCAACGGCCGTGTCGCAGGGCTCTCTAAGCTTGCCCGCACGGTTGAGGTCTACGCCCGTCGTCTGCAGCTGCAGGAGCAGCTGTGCGCACAGGTTGCCGATGCCCTCATGGAGTATCTCGCTCCCCAGGGAGCGATTGTGCTCATGGAGGCTGAGCATATGTGCATGACCATGCGCGGCGTGCAAAAGCCTGGCACCAAGACCGTGACGCTCGCTCGCCGCGGCGTCTTTGAGACCGATCCGTCGCTCGAGGAGCGGTTCTTTAGGATGCTGGGCCGTTAGCATGAGGGTCGTCAATGACTTTACATCGAAGACCGATGGGGGGACGCCGCGTCGCGGCTTCATGGCTTCGGGCCTGGCCCCCTTTGATGCCATGCCTCGCATTGATTACATCTGTGCCAACGGTCTGTTCCGGCGGCACCTGGGCAACATTGCACAGTTGGAATCGGGGCGCATCTTCTGCCGCCACGGTATTGACCACCTGCTGGATGTCGCTCGCATTATGTGGATCAAGAATCTTGAGGAACAGCTCGAATTTGACCGCGAGGTCATCTACGCCACGGCACTTCTTCACGATATCGGCAAAGATGAACAGTATGAATCGGGTATATCCCATGATGTTGCAAGCGAACGCGTCGCTGATGCGATTCTCGGCGGTATGCCCGATGACGTAGCGTTTGAGCCGGCCGATGCCGCAGCCATTAAGACGGCCATTCTGGGCCATCGAAAGCTGCGCGTGAACAGCCAACCGCTCGAGCGCCTGCTCTATGCAGCCGACAAAGCGTCGCGCGCCTGCTTTGCATGCCCCGCGCGCAATGCTTGCAACTGGAGCGATGATAAAAAGAACCTGTCGATTCGCGTGTAGTTAGTTTACGCGGTCGGGGTTCTAAACGAAGGAGACGATCGCGATGAGCAACAAGAAACTGCCCGAGAATGCAACCAAGACTGAAGGCGCCGAGCTCGCCCGCCGTGGAAGGGGCGAAATATCCACCGCAACGGCGGTGCCCCACGTGAACTATGACGATCTGCGCCATGCCGACCGCATCACCGTTGAAGGTCTTGAGGTTTTTGCTAACCACGGCGTGTATCCCGAAGAGAACGCGCTGGGCCAGAAATTCATTGTGTCCTTGGTACTCTATGCTGACCTGCGTGCAGCGGGAGAGCACGATAACTTGGACGCCTCGATTGACTACGGCTCGGTGTGCCACGATGTCGATGGCTATCTGCGCGAGCATACGTTTAAGCTCATCGAGGCGGCAGCTGAAGGTACGGCCCAGATGCTGCTGCGTCGTTATCCCTCGCTGCTTGGTGTGCGCATCAAGCTCGATAAGCCGTGGGCGCCTGTTGGCCTGCCCTTGGCAAGCTGTGGCGTCGAGATCGAGCGTGTGCGCTAACCGGTTCTAATACGTCTCTATGGGTGGCTGCTTGAGCCGCTGCGACAGAGCCCTGTTGTTGGGGCAGTACGTGTCGAGCAGCGCGTGAAACCGATGATTGTGGCTCGGCTCGAGCAGGTGGACGAGCTCGTGGGCGACAACCATGTCAAGGCACTCGACGGGGTAGGCGGCAAGTTCTCGTGCGATGCGAATGGCGCCGGTTTTGGGCGTGCATGATCCCCAGCGCGTTTTCATGCTGCGCACGGAAACGCGGGAAACGGCGACACCCATTGCGATTTCGTATGCGTGCACCATATCACGCAGCGCCGATGTGACTTCGGACGTATAGAGCTGGTCAATATGGGCTTGGATCTCACTGGGCGTTAAGCCGTCGAGGGTCGCGTTCCACTTGGCCTGCGGACGTTCGTCTGGCTCGTCGGCACCCATAAAACTTGCGAAGGTGGCCTGCTTGGGCCGCGGTGCGGGTGATGCAAAGTTGTGATCGAGTGCGTCCTGTACCGTGATGGGCTTGCCCCAAAGCGCAATGATGGACGAGGGGCTGAGCGGCTCTCGTGCCGTCGCCTGACGTTGCTCGCGCTGGGCAAGCCGGCTGATAATCCAGGCGCTGTTGCGCTTCACAAACGCTTCGATGCGCTCGCGACTGGCGCCGAGCGGTGCGCTGGCGTGGACCTCACCGCTCGATGTGACGCGTAGGTTGAAGTTCTTGACGCGCTTTTTGGTAACGACGACGGGGATGGGCGTCCCATCCGGTCGGGATACGGAAATCGTAAACTGCTGCGTCAAAAGCGGTCCTTCAGATTGGGGACGGGCCGGCATGTCAACCGTTCGGCATGCCGACCTGCTCAAGGGATGTGAAATTAATAACGCTCAAAGAAGGCAAGCGCGTTGTCGCTGCAGAGCTTTTGCATCACGGTCTTGCCAAAATGCTTGGAAAGCATGTTCTGGAACTCGGGCATCTTGCTGGCATCGGAGAGGAAAGCGGGCACCGTGGCACCGTCCCAGTCGCCGCCGAGTGCGATGACGTCCTCGCCGCCCAGGTCGAGCCAGTGCTCGATATGTGCCGCTAGCTGGTCGAAGGTGACGTCTGCGGCGGTCTTGTCGGTTGCGTCGTTGGAAAGGAACTCGCTGCAGTAGTTGAGGCCGACGATACCGCCCATGTCGCGAATGGTGCGGAACTGGTCGTCGGTAAGGTTGCGTTTGACGCCGCAAACCGCACGGGAGTTGGAGTGGCTGGCGACGAAGGGACGCGTGGCGTGGGCGACAACCTCGTCAAAGCACTCATCGTTGAGGTGGGAGACGTCGAGTACCATGCCGGCGTGCTCCATCTGCGTAAGTGCCTCGATGCCGGCGCCGGTGAGGCCGGCGTGGGTGTCGTGGCCGCTCGCGAGCGGTCCCTGCGCATTCCAGCTGAGTGACGACATAAGCACGCCCAAGCTCTTGAGCACTTCGATCAGCGCGGGGTCCTCGGCAAAGAACGTGGCGTTTTCGATGGTGTGGATGCAAGCGACCTTGCCGTCCTTGAGCGCGGGGCGAATGTCTGCGGCGCTGCGCACGTTGACCATACGGTCGTGGTTGAGCATTGCCTGGCCGCTCATATGCGCCATGATCTGCGCCTGGAAGCGCGCGGCGTGGGCGGTGGGAATCTCGTCGGGGACAAACGTGGCGAAGCACTGTGCCCACGGCGTGTTGCCGATCTTTGCGAGCGAGATGGCACAGGCGTTACCCTCGATGAGGTCGAAATCTTGCGGATGCGTTTCGTCGCCGGGGAAATAACCGTCGGTGCCGGCGGTAAAGCGCAGGTCGAGATCGAGCGTGGCCCGGCCGATTCGGTCGGCGGTGTCGCAGTGTAGGTCAAATACGGGATATGCCATGGTTCCTCCGGTTGCAGCGTTTCTTTGCAAACTGTCTTCAAATTGTATGACTAGGGTATAGTTAGCGCCATATGTTCATGGCGGCCCGTGTTGTGCGCCGCCCTTATCACGGAGGTTTCCATGTCCAACCAGGGCAAGAAGGTCAAGACTCATTATCGCGGCACGCTCGACGACGGCACGCAGTTCGATAGCTCCTACGATCGCGGTGAGCCGCTGGAGTTCACCTGCGGCGCCGGCCAGATGATCAAGGGCTTCGACGCCGCTGTTGTCGACATGCAGGTGGGTGAGAAGAAGACCGTGCACATTCCTGCTGCCGATGCCTACGGCGAGCACAATCCCGAGATGGTTCTGACCTTCCCGGCCGAACAGGTTCCCAACATCGAGCAGATTGAGAAGGGCATGAAGCTCTTCTTGTCCACGCCGAGCGGTATGCCCGTCCCCGCCGTGGTCATCGATGTAACGCCCGAGGCCGTGACGCTCGACGCCAACCACGAGCTGGCCGGTAAGGACCTCAACTTTGATATCGAGCTCGTCGAGGTCGAGGGTTAGAGTATGCCTGAACGCTTGGTTTCGACGACATGCTTGGGAAATCTCAACGATCCGTCCTATGAACTCCTGCTTCGCCGGAAGTTGGGCGGCGTCTTTGAAGTTGACGATCTGCTGCTCGATTGGGACCAGGCTGATGTATACGCGTTTGTGGGCGTGACGGAGCTGGGGCGCACGGTCGATGTTCGGCTGGATACTGCCGACGGCGGTCGTCTTGCCGACGGCGACGTGCTCGCCATTGACCGTTCGGGCATGGTGCCCGTGGCGGTTGTCGTGCGCTTGCGCAGCGCCGAGGTTTATTTGGTCGAAGTTGACCGCATGGACCCGATTGCGCTCGCGCATTCGTGCTGGGAGATCGGCAACATGCATGCGCCGCTCTTCCGGGGCGACTCGGACGAGCATACCGTGCGCATGTATACGCCGGTGCAGCCTGTTTTGGGCCGCATGCTCCGGGGCGTCGAGGGTGTTCGGCTCTCGCTGGTTACCCGTGAACTCGATGCGGACCGGCGCTTTGCGTCGAGTGCGGCGGAGGTCGTCGTGAGCATGGCTCCCGACTTTACCATCGTAAAAAAGGCGCGCGGCTAAGCGCGCGTATGCGCAAGACGGGCTTTGAGGGGCGACCGATCAAGGTCCGTCTTGCTGTTGATATGAGGCTTTGGGGGAAGCATATGGGTCTTGAGGGAATCAAACTGATTGCATGCGATTTGGACGGCACGTTGCTGCATCCGGGGGAGCGCGAGCTGCGTTCCGAGGCCTTTGAGCTTATCGATGAGCTGCATCGTCGTGGTATCGTGTTTATGCCGGCGAGTGGCCGTCAATATGCGAGCTTGCGCTACCTGTTTGCCCCGGTGGCCGATGAGCTCGCCTATGTATGCGAAAACGGAACCCTGGTGATGAGCGAGGGGCGTGCCGTCGTCAAGCGTTCCATGGAGCGTAGCCTTGCTATGGTTATCGCGAATACCGTGGTTGCGTATCCCCATACCGACATGACCCTTTCGTGTGAGGGGCACATCTACACCATGAGCGGCAACGATGCGTTCGTCGACCATTTGCGCTATGTGGTCCACTGCGATGTGGCGGTGGTCGACCGTCCCGAGGACATCGACGAGGATGTCATTAAGATTGGCTTCCAGACGCCCGAGGTGGATTATCCGGCGGCCCGGGAGTATTTCGAGCGCCTCTTTGGCGACCGTGTCGATGTGATGACGTCAGGAACCGCATGGACGGACCTTATCGGTTTCGGTTCGGGCAAGGGCTCCGCGCTTGTCGATTACGGTCGTGTCCTGGGGATTTCGCCCGATGAGATGATGGCATTTGGCGACAATGAGAACGATCGTGACATGCTCAACGTCGTGGGCCATCCCTATCTGATGGAGAGCTGCAACCCCACCATGCGCGGTATCAACGATCGCGTCCGTTACGTGCACACGGTCGAAGAAGAACTGCACTGCCTGCTCGCCGAGTAGGTTTTCGGGACATGCCTAGAAATGTACTGTTTGCTGCAAAGCGCGGAAAGGTGGATTTTAAGGCATGTCCCGAACATCTACCGGCAGTCGGGGCAGAGACCCTCGAAGATGGTGTAGTGCGACGTGACGTGCCAGCCGATTTGCTCGGACGCCTTGGCGTCGAGCTGGGCATCGAAGGGGAGCGGTACGTCGATGACGCGGCTGCACGAGGTGCAGATGATATGCGCATGCGGCTCGATCGTGCGATCGAAGCGGCTGCCGCCCGGCGTCTTGATGGAGAGAATCTCGCCGGCGTCGGCCAAGAGATTGAGGTTGCGGTAGACCGTGCCGCGGCTGATTTTGTCATCCTGCGCGCGCACGACGTTGTAGATTTCGTCGGCGGTGGGATGGTTATAGCTTTGGCGCACGGCGTCAAGAACCAGCTTTCGCTGCCTGGTATTCCTTCTTTGCACCGCCATGCGCCTCGCCTCTTTTCTATCAACGGTCGTAGGTAAATGATACCGTATTTAGCACACAATACTAATAACGAGGCGTGAAACCGTCTTCATTGGCAAGTGGGGCTCGGGCCTGGGCGTCTACGAGGCGAAAACGCGTTCCCATACGCTCGTAGGAGGCATGAAGCGCCTCGAGATGAGATAGGATATTTGCCGGAGCCCCCTGTATCTCCATCTCGACTGAGCCGTCTTCCATGTTACGCACCCAGCCGGTGAGCGCGCGTGCCTGCGCGAGGTTGGTGTTGGTAAAGCGAAAGCCAACGCCCTGGACTTGCCCCGCCCAGCGCAGGAAATAGCGCAGGGGAGTGTCTTGAGTGGCCTCGTCGCTTGCGAGCACAGTAAGCCTGCGGCGCAGCTCGAGCTCGACGTTTGATGGTTTTTGAGGCTCTCGACTGCCGCCGGTGACGCTGGAGAAGAACGTATCGAAGAGACCCATAGCTATGCCTGCTTGCCTGCGTCGGCTGGGAAGGTTATGCCGGCCTGCTGGCGCACGGCATCCATGATGCGCAGTGAGACGAGTGTGACATCGCGGTAGTGGCCAAGCTCGTGGCGTCCCGCCGGGGTCTCCCAAATCTCTTCCTTAACGTTATCGATGCCGCCGATGGCGGTGATAAAGTCTGTGAGTTCGTATTCCATAGTGTTGCTCGATTTGGGCAGGTCGAGCACGCGGCCGTTGTCTCCCTGTTCGCGCGGTGCCTCGGTCGCCGAGCCGCGTACGACGTCGCCGCGATAGTCGATGCGGACGTTGCGGGGCGTGGACAGATGGTCGATCTGGATAGTGCCACGCTCGCCTTCGATCTGCGAGGGCAACAGGTCGTTCGTAATTTTGGAGTGCGCGAGCTCGACGGAGATACGGCCACCGCCGTAGCTGGCGAGGATGGAACCGCAGCCGTCGATGGGGCCGTGCGTGAGCTGTCGCATGGTGGGATCGAGCAGAGTGGTCATGCTCGTAAGGCCGGAGGGCATGCCAAAGATCTCGACCATGGGCTCGACGGTATAGACGCCAATGTCCATGAGGGAACCCGATGCCATATTGCAGTCGAAGATATTGGTGGCGCGTCCCGCGAGAATCTCGTTGTAGCGCGAGGAATACTTGCCAAAGCGCAATGAGGCGCGGCGGATGGGGGCGATCTCGCCCAGGGCGTCCTCGATGGCGTGGAAGGCGGGATCGTGGAGGGGACGCATGGCCTCGAGGGCCACGACACCTGCTGCCTCGGCAGCGCGGAAGACTTCCAGCGCCTGCGCTTCGGTGGCGCAGAAGGGTTTCTCGACGATGACGTGCTTGCCACCGGCGATGCAGGCAAGGGCCTGCTCGTAGTGGAGCGCATTGGGGCTGCCGATGTAGACGGCGTCGACGTCGTCGGCGGACGCAAGCTCGTCAAGTGCGGTGAAGTTACGCTCGCCGCCGTGTTCGGCGGTAAAGGCGGCGCCGCGCTCGGCATCGCGCGAGAGCGTGCCCACAAACGCGGCTTGGTCGTTGGCGTTGACGACCTGGATAAAGTCGTCGGTAATCATGGATGTGCCGATGGTCGCTATACGCAGCATGTATCCCCCTCGTGCCGTTCGGTTTACAGGATGAGTGTAGCGCGAGGGGGCAGGAAATAGCGTGCGAAAACGCCGTTACAGGTCGCTCTCGTTAAAGCCGGTATCGATATCGAGGTTGCTGCCGTCGGCCGCCGTGGTGGCGAGCTCATCGCAGCGCTCGTTGAGCTCGTGGCCGGCGTGACCCTTAACCCAGATGAACTCAACCTTGTGCTTGCTTTTGGCGGTGAGTAGGCGCTCCCACAGGTCGCGGTTCTTGACGGGCTGCTTGTTGGCGGTTTTCCATCCGCGCTTTTTCCAGCCGTCGATCCAGTGCTTGTTAAAGGCGTTGACGACGTACTGCGAATCGGAATGGACCTCGACCTCGCAGGGGCGGTTGAGCGCCTCGAGCGCCACGATGACCGCCATGAGCTCCATGCGGTTGTTGGTGGTCTTGACGTAGCCGCGCGAAAGCTCGGAGGTGAAGGTCTTGCCGGCGGGGTTGGTGTATTTGAGCA
>CALGZY010000217.1 GCA_937934355.1 uncultured Collinsella sp.
ATGGTCAAACGCCGCGCGTAACGCGATAAACGAATCGTTGTCCGAGTTGACGACCGCGGCCTCGATAAGGTCGCGCACTGTCTGCCAGCCCATGCTGTAACCACCATACGTGGCTAAAGGCCAATCGAGCGACACCTGCCCCGATTCGACCAACATCTCGCAAATATAGAGTGCATACAGCGCCTTATAACTGCTCGCTCCATACACCTCAACATCGGCGTTATACGTCACGCCCCTACCACTCGATAGGTCGTAGAACACTACACCCACGTCGCCCAGCTCCTGCGCCCGACACAGGGCATCCTGGAGCGAGGCAAGGCTCTCATCCTCCAAGGCAGGAGTCTTGTTATCCACCAACGAGAAGGTCCGAACGGTATCACCCGAAGGGATATCGTTGAAGTCCGCCTTCGAAAGTCTCGTCTTGAGATCTGCCGTCGACAGAGCTTGATCTGCCGACGCTTTGGACTTTGAAACCTTCTCGTTTTGCAGCTGTACCGTTGACGCATCTGGACGCCCCGTTCGCTCCGAGGCGTAGGTTTTAACGGTAATTCCGAGGATAATAACCGCCGACGTTAGCATCCCAATGGCGGCAATCTTCCTCACGCGGATGCGAGCGCCGGCAAGGCCACGCGAAGACGTGCCCTTCGTCTTATATCTGCTGCCATGCTGCGGCACATACTCGTCCCGCGATGCGATGTTTCGCACGTGGTCTCCTGACTGCCACCGTTTATATACGAGCAGCATGATACCGAGCAGGCATTTCTTTCCAAAGATATTCAGCGGCGTTTAAGGTGTCTTTAAAGAAACCACAAGCGTATTTATCCAAATGGCACGATTCTGTTGCGCATCTCTACCCAAAACGAAGTTGCGGTGAAATGGTTCCTGTTTGGGCGACATGGGCCTAAAAACAAGAACTATTCCACCGCAACTCAGCTGGGAACGAGGGGATATGAGGGCTATGGCATGCTAGCCGATGGCGTTTTTTAGCTCCGCGCGGCGCTTTTTCATGCCGGTCATAACGGCATTACGCAACTCGGGCATGCGCGCGGTATCCATCTGGGGCACGCCCTCGAGCTTATAGGGAATGCCCAGTTGCTCGTACTTGACGACACCCATCGTGTGATACGGCAGCATTTCCAGGCCCACCACGTTGTGCCATGGAGCGATGAGGCGACCGAGCTTCTCGCACTCCTCCACCGTGTCGGTAATGCCCGGCACCACCACGTGGCGGATAACGACCTTGATCTTGCGACGTGCAAGCTCATCGCCAAACGCCAGAATGCGTGCGGGATCGCACCCAGTCAGCTTTTTATGCTCGACCGGGTCGGCATGCTTAATATCGAGCAGTACCATGTCGGTCTCGTTGAGCACGGCATCGAACTTCTCGGGATGCGCGGGATCGAACGCATAGCCGCAGCTATCCA
>CALGZY010000218.1 GCA_937934355.1 uncultured Collinsella sp.
CAGCCAGGGCCGTCTTTTTGTGCTGCTTCGTTTTGCCGGTCAGGATGTCGCCGCGCTTATTGAGCGGGAGGCCTCTCAGGCGTTTGCCCATGCGACTACGAGCGGTTCTTGTTTGCCGTCACTGGTGCTCCCGGTCGATCATGGCCGTGTGCTGGCGCTATGCCCTTCTGTTTCCGATTACGAGCGCGAGCTCGCCGTTTTGGTGCTTCCGTTTTTGGATGGCTCGTCGATGGATGCCGTTTTTGCATCCGGTGGCCAAAGGTTGGGCTCTATTCGTCTCGATAGCCGCGTGGCCAAATTGGAATCCAAGATTAACTACAAAGCAAAGCCTTCGATGTGCGCACTCGTTCGCGATGCGCAACGCGGCGAGTGCTGCGGTCGATACGAGATCGATGCCGTTCGTTATTTACCGGCAGATGAGGGCGCCGTCTGGCGCTATGAGGTCAAGTGGGCGGGAGATCCCCAGTGCACCCCTGAGCTCCAGATCTTCGATACGCATATGAATGCCATCGATGTTACCGTGCATGTGTTTGAATCGCAGGTCGATGTTCCGCAGCAGAACGGATGCCGCATCAATAAATCGTATCTGAGTGTTGAGATGCCTCAGGATATACGAGATTTTGTCGCGATCGTGAGCGATCCCACAGAGCGGATCCAAAGCGGGTTTTGCGCCATGGATGGTCGCCTGTACAACGGCATGGTCGACGACAGCTGGAACCGTATGAAGGACGCGCGTGCAGACGACGCAGCTTATCGACGTTGGTTTGAGCAGCATCGCGCAAAGCCGGGCGATTTAGCGTGCCAGCGTGTCGCTTCGGTAGCTTTTGCCTATAGACCACTCGTGAGTATTGTGGTGCCGTGCTACAAGACTGATCGGGAATACCTGCGCGAGCTGCTGTACTCGGTGCTAGTCCAGAGTTATGACAACTGGGAACTGCTCCTTATGGATGCCTCGCCCGAATGGGACGCGGTGGCCGCCCTTGCGGCAGGCGCCAACGACGAGCGCATCCGTCGCATCGAGCTTCCCGGCAACGGCGGCATTGTGCTCAACACCAACGCAGGTATCGAGCGAGCGACAGGCGACTACGTCGCGTTCTTGGACCATGACGACATTCTGGAACCGGACGCGTTATTCCAGTATGTTTCCGCGCTGAATAAGGCGGCCGAGGGCGAGCGCCCCCAGGTCCTGTTCTGCGACGAGGACATGTTCCAGAAAACGGGGGAGTGGGGTCAGCCGGTCTTTAAGACGCAGCTCAACGTCGACCTGCTCTATAGCCATAACTGCGTGACGCATTTTCTGATGGTGGAGAAGGCGCTTATCGATCGCATTGGCACGTCCCCAGAAGACGTTGCGGGCGCCCAGGATTACGATCTGACGCTTCGCTGCCTTGCATCGGGCGCACGGTTTGAGCATATTGCCCACGTGTTGTATCACTGGCGTGTGCACCCCGGCTCCACCGCCGATGGCTCTGCTGATAGCAAGCCGTATGCCATTGAAGCTGGTCGTTTGGCGCTGCAGCGCCACTTTGACTCGCTTGGCGTTCACGGAACGGTCGAGGAGACCGAGACGCCGTTTGTCTACCGTATGCGCTATGCGCTGCCAAAGCCTGCGCCGCTGGTGAGCATTGTGATTCCCACCAAGGACCACGTTGAGACGCTCGACGCCTGCGTGATGTCGATCGCTCAGAAGGCAACGTATGCCAACTTCGAGATCGTCTTGGTGGAGAACAACAGCGAAGCCCCGGAGACGTTTGCGTATTACGAAACCCTTCTGGAGCGCATAGCGGCTGCATCTGGTGGCAAGGGCATCGCGCGCGTTGTGTACTGGCCGGGTGAGTTCAATTACTCCCAGATCATTAACTTTGGCGTGGAGCATGCCAAGGGCGACTACCTGCTGCTGCTCAACAACGATACCGAGGTCATAAGCCCCGATTTTATCGAAGAGATGATGGGCTATCTGCAGCGTCCCGATGCGGGCGTGGTGGGCGCCAAACTCTACTTTGCCGATCATCTGGTGCAGCATGCCGGCATTTTGGTTGGCGTGCGCGGCGCACTTGCCCATGCCAACCAGGACTTCTCGGCAAAGCGCGAGGGATACCTTGCCCGTGCTGTACGTCCCGGCAACTTTAGCGCCGTAACGGGCGCCTGCCAGATGGTTCGTCGCGACGTGTTTGAGCAGGTCGGAGGCTACAACGAGGAGTTCGCCGTCGGCTTTAACGACGCGGACTTTTGCCTCCGTGTGCGGGAGGCGGGCTACCGCACCATCTTTACGCCCTATGCCGAGCTGTACCACTACGAGTTCACCTCGCGCGGCAGGGAAGAGGCCAACGAGGAAAAGCTGCGCCGCTGGAAGCGAGAGCAGGCACTGTTCATGCAGCGCTGGCCGGAGTTCTTCCTCGATGGCGATCCGTGGTTGGGGCCAAACCTATCTGCCGAGAGTGAGTATTTCTCGGTCTAAGGCAATGGGTTTAGGAAGTCCTGAACTTTCTTTCGCTATGAGCTTGGAAGAAAGCAATGGTGGACTACTAACTAAGTCATATTACGAAAGCTCGATACTTCCGCGATAAGTTTATACAAGCTTATACAGCTCGATATTATTCGATATAAGTAGATATCGCACTTGCCTTTGCCGGCTTACCCACCGGCGTTATGGATCTTATTAACGGCAAGGCGCTTACGTTCTTGCGTCGTGCCCTCTCCGAAGATCTGGCGCCTATCAACCAGGTGGAGGTAGCGCTCTCTATGGGCGATAGCTTTGTCGCGACTGGTTTGACCATAGAGGACGATCTTCTGTCGAGAGCCGCTAAGGCCACTAAGGGCTATGCCTATCTGGTGCAACTGGTCGGTTACTCCATTTGGCAACGCGCCAACTTGCATCGTGCCAAAAGTGCCATTGTGAGCGAGCGCGACGTCACCGAAGGCATTGCGCTTGCAGGGGCTCGTTTTCACGATGTTGTTCACGAGCCCGCGATTTCTGGACTTGGACTCAACGATATCAAATACCTTTTGGCCATGTGCGAGGATAAGCAGCAGTCCAAATCATCTGAGATTGCTAAACGCATGGGTAAAAAGACCAATGAGGTCAGCTCTATTAGGGCTAAGCTGCTTCAAAGAGAGGTTATTCAAGCTCCGCAGAGGGGCTACGTGCAGTTTGCCGTGCCGGACCTAGATATCTATCTGCGAGAGAATGCCGAGGAGATTCTCAGGCGGTTCTAAATCGAGGCTTCCATCCAGGTCCACGACTGTCGAGGCAACCGTCGTGAGCTCCCTAAAAATGACGTTGACGAGTGGGTTGTATTATCTTCTGCGCTTGCGGGCCGGGTGTACTGCTGGTTGCTGCCTGAGTTAGTGATTAATGATAAGGATTCGGGAGGATGAGCTAATCGAAAACCGATGGGAATGTCACTCAGAAGGACGTAGCGCCTTATGCTTCGCTTTTCATGGCGGCGCTCTGGGTGCCTGGAAAAAGAAGGGCCCGAACTTGTCGGGCCCTCCCAGGTGTCGCCCGAAGGCTACCACCGCTGTTGTTAGCAAAGTCTACCACAACATTTTGTCCTCTACGATTTCGTGACTTATATCTTCAGAAGTTTGAGCTTTTTCTGGGTTTCGGTGCGCACAAAGCTGCCGTAGATTCCAAGAGGAAGCTCCTTCTTGTAGCGAAGTAGAATACCCTCGTAATCGGAAACAAGCCGCTTCCTATTAGTCTTGGGCAGCTTCAGAAGTCCAAGAAGATAGACGACGAGAATAACGTAGTCGGTGATATCGGAGAAGTTGATTAAGCCGATGTTTGTCTCACTTTTCAAGAGCTTCCCGACGTTCTTCGAGATGTCGCCTGTTTTGAATCGAACATCCGAGACGATGGCGTTGTGAGCGATGGCGTTCCTCAGGTCCTTGAGCGCAAAGATGATGGAGAGAAGGAGGGACTCTGAATCATATTGGGAAGGCATCCCCATGTCGGTGACGATGGCGCCTTTAATGGGACGATCGAGGCAGGCGTAGAAATTGCCGAACTCTCCCAGGGTCATGGATTCGAAGATAGCCCAGATCGGGATTGTTCTCCCTCGATCGCGAAAGTGTTTGAAAAATGGCTTTTTGTCCTGCTCACGGGAAATTAGCCCGTCAACGTTTTGCCGCAGTCTGAGCCTTTTCGCCCAAGACTTCTTGTAGTCATCCGTACGGGGATTATATCCTCTGTATGCCGTCAGACAGCTCCTGTAGATATCATCGAAGTCTTCGCTTTTGGCATAGCTAAGCACTGCTTCTAGCGTGTAGTTCTTTAGGTCGGTTTCAATTGTCATGATATGTGGATAGAGGCTCGAATAATGTACGAATCTGAAAGTCCTCCTTGGCCTTCTTAACATCCAGCTCATAGAACTTCAATACAGTCAAAAACATGCCAATGC
>CALGZY010000219.1 GCA_937934355.1 uncultured Collinsella sp.
TGGGAATCATCAACAAGGGCATCATCAATGCCGGAGAATCGCTCTCCGCAAGCAATTTCTCCCCCACGTCGTACACGGCCCAGGAATCCGACACGCTTCGATTCCTTTATCGCAACCGCACCGCTATTGCCGCCACCCTCATCGGTATGTTGTCGGTCGGCATCGTCCTGCTCATCTGGGCGCTCGTGCGCGCTCGAACCGAGCGCAAAAAAGCCGATGCTGCCAACGCCGCTAAGACGGCATTCCTCACGCGCATGAGCCACGACATCCGTACGCCGCTCAACGGTATCCTGGGCCTTATCGAGATTGAGGAATTGAAGGAAGGCGATATGCAAGTCGCCCGCGAGAGCCGTGCCAAGGCGCGCGTTGCCGCCAATCACCTGCTTTCGCTGATCAACGACATCCTCGAGATGGGCAAAATCGAAGACCGCAAGCTGACACTGGAGCATGCACCTTTTAACCTCAAAGAGCTCTGTGACGATACACTGGTGCTGTGCAAGCTCCGCGCGTCCAGTAACGGCATCACAATGCAGGACAATAGTCTGCCGTACGCCACGGGGCCATACATGATCGGCAGTCCCACCCATATCCGACAGATCATGATCAACCTGTTAGACAACAGCATTAAGTACAACAAGCACGGCGGCTCCGTCACCTTTAGCTCAAAGACCAAGCCACTCGATAACGGGCGCGCGCTCTTTTGCTTTAGCGTTTCGGATACCGGCATTGGCATGGCTCCCAAGTTTTTAAAGCATATCTATGAGCCGTTTGCCCAAGAAGGTGACGATGCGCGCAGCAAGTTCCAAGGAACCGGCATGGGCATGCCAATCGTCAAGTCGCTTATTGACCTGATGGGCGGCACGATTGAGATTTCGAGTGAGGTTGGCGTGGGGAGTACGTTCAACGTCCAGATTCCGCTCGATATCGACAAGAACCCTCAGGCAAGAGAACGTGCGGACGGCCAGGCAAACAGCTGCTCGCTTGCCGGCATGAACGTCCTTTTGGCAGAAGATAACGAGCTCAATGCCGAGATTGCCCAGGCTCTGCTCGAAAGCGAAGGCATCGTCGTAACTCGTGCCGCCAACGGCAACGAAACGGTCGACCTATACGTTGGCCGTCCCGCCGGCAGCTTCGATGCGATCCTGATGGACATTATGATGCCGGACATGGACGGCTACGAGGCAACCCGCGCGATTCGTCTGAGCGAGAAGGTCGATGCAGCCGATATCCCCATCATCGCGCTCACCGCCAATGCCTTTGCCGAGGACGCCAAGGCGGCACACGACGCCGGCATGAACGCTCATCTGTCCAAACCGCTCGACTTTAACAAGCTCAAAAACATACTCGCCCGCATCAAGAAAAACGGATCCGTTTCGCTATAGTTTGTGCTCAACCACCACGCACGACCAGAAAGGAAGCCAACGATGTTTAGGCCCTTACGTCGAAAGAAACGCGCCATCACCGACGAGGAAGCGCGCGAACTGCTCGCTACCTGCAAGCGCGGCGTCTTTGCCGTCAACGGCGACGATGGCTACCCGTACGCCATTCCCGTCAACTACTTCTTTGACACCGAGCACGACAAGATTTATTTCCATGGCGCCAAAGCTGGCCACAAGGTCGACGCACTCAAGCGCGATGACAAGGTCTGCTTTACCGTTTACGGCAACGAGTGGTACAAGGACGGTGACTGGGCTCCCTACGTTATGAGCACCGTGGTCTTTGGCCGCTGTCGCCTGGCGAATGACACTCCCGCGTTTATCGAGGATAAAGTCCGCCAGCTCGCACTTAAGTACTACCCTTCTGCCGAGGAAGTCGAAGAGGAAATCGCCAAGGACATTAAGGGCGTCCAGCTCTACGAGATTACGATTGAGCATCTTTGCGGCAAGCAGATTCAGGAAAAGTAAGCCCCTCAGCAGGTCTCATCAATAACAATATGGCCCGGTTCCAACCCACCTTGGAACCGGGCCATATGCTTATGAAGCGTCGGCGGCGATGTGCGCTAGCGCCTCGACGAGCTCTTGCGAGCTCACGGGTTTACTCAGGTGCGCGTCCATGCCCGCCTCACACGAAAGCCTGCGGTCGTCGGCAAAGGCGTTGGCACTCACAGCGATAATCGGCGTGGTCGCGGCATCCTCGCGATCGAGTGCTCGAATCTGACGCGTGGCCTCAAGGCCATCGATGCCAGGCATCATGATGTCCATCAACACCGCGTCGTACTCGTGCGGCGCGCTCGCGGCAAACATCTCGACGGCAGACTCGCCATCCTTAGCATGCGTCACGACAGCACCGGCACGGCTGAGCGTAAACTGCGCGATCTCGGCATTCAGATCGTTATCCTCTACGAGCAAAACGCGCAAGCCCTGGAGCGCATCGCCGTCTCCCGCGTCCACGCGCACTGCCTGAGGAATCTCGGAGCGGTCGCACTTCTCGAACGGCAGGCGGATGGTAAACGTCGTCCCCTGCCCCAAGACGCTCGTAAAGCTCATGGTTCCGCCCATAAGCTCGACCAACTGTTTTGCAATAGGCGCGCCCAGGCCAGTTCCCGATGAAGCGCCTTCCACCTGTTGCTCCTCGCGGCAAAACGGCTCGTAGAGGCGCTGTTGGAACTCCTCGCTCATGCCAATACCGTTGTCGGCGATCGTGTATTCATAGACGGGGACGCCATCCGCTGGCTCCACCTCGCGGCACACCAGGCGAACATAGCCACCCTGGCGGTTGTACTTGACGGCATTGCCGGCAATATTGAGCAACAAGCGCTTGAGGTGCGTCACGCTCACCCGCGCATAGGGATGATCAAGCGTCTGCTGGTCGCAGATAATTGTCACCAGACGCTCCTCGGCCTGGCGCTCCAGAATATCGCGCACCTCGTGGTTGAGGGCCACCAAATTAATGGGTACGAGGTTCAGATCGATCTGCCCGCTCTCCAGGCGACTCATATCGAGTGCCTCGTTGGCAAGGTCGAGCAGCAGTCCCGATGCCGTCCAAATCTTTGAGCGACACTCGGTCTGCTTTTGCAGATCGTCCGCATTGGCATCGCCGACCTCGACCATGCCGCGAATGCCGTTGATGGGCGTGCGCAGATCGTGGCTCATGCGACGCAAAAACTCCGTCTTTGCCGAGTTGGCAGACGAGGCCTCACGCGCTGCCTTTGCCAGCTTGTCGCCATAGTCGCGCTCCTGCTGCAGCAAGTCCGTCAAACGTCGACGATCAGCGCGGCGGCGCGCCATCACAACAACGGCAATAACACCGCTGTAGAGCACCAACACACCGGCAGCAACAGCCGCGACGACCTCAAAGTAGCGCCGCGCCGAGGCATAGGTGTACACGTAGAACCCGCGCGCTTTTCCAAATGTGCCCAAATACCACTCGCCGCTGGCGTTGACCAGTCGGACTTTGCCGGGCAGGCATCGATCCTTAATACCGTCGACAATAAAGACATCCGTTGCAGGCAGATTGAATACGCCCAATATGGTGGGTTCAACGGCATTGGTCGCAACGACCTTGCCATCGCTTTCAATCACGATATTGCCGCTGTCAATGGTCTCATAACCACCGAGCAGACTCTGCAGCTTGAGCGTATTGCTTGCAACTGCCTTCGCGCTCTGATGCCTTACCGCGATAACGATGCCCTCGCCATCTTGCCGGGTCACGCAGCCAATGTCTGCGACCGAGTCATCCGCAAGTGTGATGCGGGCGGTATAGGACTTAAGCGGATAGGCTGCCACCTCCAGCACGGGCGCTTCCTTGAGGTACGTAGCGATCGACTCGTAGCCCACGCCATCCGTCGAGGACTCGGACACCAAATTGCCCGATGCGTCCGTCACGATCAGTGCGCTCACGTTGAACTGGTCGGCATATTGCTCCAGCGTAGCGTTATCCACCGAACCGTCGCGCTCCATATCGCGCGCTGTCTCTCCGGCGATCTCCATAACGCGAATCAGGTTTTTGGTCGTATAGGCGCTATTGAATGCATCGTAGGAAAGGCTCTGCGTCGCCACGTAATCGACAACGTCGGCAAAGCGCTGCTCGGCTTGGGCCGTCGTGTAACCGTAGCTCATCATGCCGGCAACAACCGAGAGCGCTATCCCCGGCAGAGCGACAAGGAGCCATGCCCCTGCCGAACGATTGCCCCGCTCCTGAGCGGCGTGGTCGGGCGCATCGATCATGACAGGCCCTCCATATTCAAAAATGGCGAAGGGTCATCAAAGTACTTTGACACCAGACGTTCCATGGTGCCATCGGCAAGCATTTCTTGGTAGGCATGGGTGAGCTTGACGTCGATGCCACGCGTATCGTTGATATCGAAAGCGGTGCCCAAACCGACCTCTAGCAGCGGCTCATCCAAAATGCGATACGTCACACCATAGTCTTTTTCGTAGGTGAGCAGCGAGGACTCATGCGCGGCGATGGCGTCGACCAGACCCTCAACAAGCGCTGGGTTCAGGTATGAGTGGTCCGAAAAGCTGTAGAGCTCTTTGATCTGTGGAACGTTTTCATTTGTACGATTGAGCAAAATGCCCTCGGGCTTGGTGGTGGACTGGACCGCCACGACCTTATCCTCAAGATCGGCAAGCGTGTAGATATCGCTCTGGGGATCGACCGCGACCACCTGGCGGCTCGCAAGGTACGGGCCGGCCCAACGATACTCATTTTCGCGACCCGTCATGCTAAAGCTGCCCATGACGCAATCGAGCTCGCCGCTCGCCAGCAGCTCTTTCTTCTTTTCCCAATCGATCAGCTGGTACTTTGGCTTGTAACCAATGCGGGCCAAAGCCTCGGTTAGTATCTCGACATCCAGGCCAACGATATCGCCGTACTCATCGGTATACACAAACGGTGGATAGAGGTCGCTGCCAACGTTGAGCGTCTTAAGGCTGTCGTCTTTGGCCCGCGCGGCGTCCAGACCTTCTAATGCAGACGTCGAGGCTCTGTCATTCGACCCGGAACAGCCGGCTATCGCTACGACAAAGGCACACGCTACCGCAAGCGCGACAAACAACGATATGGACACCGAGCGGCGAGGTCTTTTCATCGAGCTCCAGAAGATCCTGTTTACAGACTAAAATGGTTAAAGATAATAGCAAACGAAACCACTCGAGCGTCCAATGGTTACAGACGTTTTACCATGCGGGGCCTTCCAGCCGGCTTGGCAGAAGGCCCCGCATGCAGCACACGCCTACCGTGCATTAAAAACGTAGCGGTCCAAGCGATCGCACGCTTCCCTTACGCGCGAAAGCGGCAGCGCCAGATTCACACGAATGTGGCAGGGTCCATGGAACGGGCGGCCGTCCTGATACCCCACGCCCACGCGCGCCCCCTCGTCGAGCAGCCACTGAATATCGCGGCCATGCTCGCGGCACCACTCGGCACAGTCAATAAACACCATGTACGTGCCCTGCGGACGTGAAAACGCGACGCCCTTCCAGTGTTTTTCTGCATACGTGCAGAAGTACTCGATATTGCCGGCAAGCACCTGGTTGAGCTCGTCCACCCACTCGTAGCCCTGCGGCTGGTAGGCACCAATAAGCGCATGCATGGAGAGGACATTCATTTCGTTGTAGTGGGTCTTGTTGGACACGGCGCACATGCGGTCGCGCAGCGTCTCGTTGTAGATAATGTGGTAGCTGCCGACCAGACCCGCCAAGTTGAACGTCTTGCTCGGCGCATAGAGGGCAACCGTGCGCATGCGGGCATCCTCGCTCACCGACTGCGTCGGGATATGCTTGTGTCCCGGCAGGATGATATCGGACCAAATCTCGTCCGAGAT
>CALGZY010000220.1 GCA_937934355.1 uncultured Collinsella sp.
GCATCCTTGCCGGTACGATTGCAGCCAATGACTCTGTTGATGTAGACGTGTACGTTTTTTACGATGGTTCCGAAACGAACGTGTTTACGAATAACCTTGACAAGCTGACCGCTATTGGTGCGACTGTCACTTTTACCGCGACGCCTGTTAACACTCAGAATCAGGAAGTAAACGCTCCCAACGAAGCCAAGTAGTCCAATTAATTCCTAAATGGTATTTGGGACAAGCGGGCGCCCGGCTTATGCGCCGGGTGCCCGTTTTGTTTTTGAAAGGAGGATCACGTGCAATCGTCTAAAAGCCTTAAAACACAACTTGTTGCGGCCGCCGTTAGCGTGGTCCTCTCTGCATTTGCTCTGTCGGCAGCGACCTATGCGTGGTATGTTGCGAACACAAAGGTTTCCGCAACCACGTCAACCATCAGCGCGACGACTAATGGCTTCATCCTTCAGATCGACGAGCTCAAAAACGGCGCCCAGCACGGTGGCGAGCAAAAATCGCTCGAGGCTCAGACCACGGGTGCCACGCTCAGCCCGTCTTCGACTAACGACCTTAAAAACTGGTACGTTTGCAATGGCTGGAACAACCAGGGCCTGGTAACCGACTATTCAACGCCCAATTTCTCAACGACTGCTACGGCTTTGCCGGGCGAGTATGAGGTTGCTGGCAAGAAGTACAACGCTTTCATTAAAAGCGACTACATCGTCTACACCATTACCGATACTGGTACGGCCGATGTTTATCTCGATGCATCTAATGATGCGCCCGTAACGATTGAAGCTGTGGGCGGCGAGACTTCGGAGACCATGGTTGGTTCTCTGCGCGTTGCGATTACCACGCAGGCGATTGGGGAAGACGGTAAGTCGGGTGACGGTCCAGAGGATCTACGCGTCGTGTATGCCATGCGCGACGAGAAGGGCAAAGGTAACGACGCAACCGCCATTACTGGCTGGACGAGCATCCAGAACATTGACGGTAAGCCGACGCTCGCGCAGGCAACCTATAGGCATATCTATACCGGCGGCACGGACGGATGGGTTGCCACCAAGGGTGACAGCGGCGACTATTCGGTTGCTGCAGGCACTAACCCCATTGCAACTGGTGTTGGCTACAGGGGCATTGCCGTCCACGTCTACATTTGGATGGAAGGAACCGACGAGGATTGTGTTAACGGCAAATCTATCGAGAATAGCCCGACGACTTATAACGTCAGCGTCAAACTCGCCGGTGTTGCGACGCCGTAATGCCGCCGTTCGCTAAAATGCAGATAGCCAAGGGCCCACTTTGAAGGAAGTGGGCCCTTTTTCGTTTGGCGGTATCACTGTATCGGCGATAATGTGAGGAACTGTTCTTCCTGGAGGTTCCTTATGGACGGCATCGCTTCTAGTGCTCCGCTGATAACTCTGCCGAGCTTTGATCGTGCATGTGGTCTCGTGCCGCCTGAGTATGTCCTGGCTTGGGAGTGGTTCTTGCGCGAGGAGCAGCGCGGTGAGCTCTGGAAAAACCTCCCGCATCGCACCAAGCCCGAAAGCCCCCAATATCCTTATCGCATGACGATTGGCTCTGAGACCTTTTGCGTTTCGTGTCATGCAGGTATTTATTGGCCGGGTCGTGGACGCATCAAGCATCCTGTGGAAAAGACCTTTGCGCTTTCGGTGCATAACTCTACAAGTGGAAGCTATTCCGATGTTCCCCCGCTCTATCTTGAGGATGGCACGTGGGTGCTCAAGTATTCGTCGCAGAGCGCCTCGGTCGAAAACTGGCGCGACCAGGACTACAACCAAAAGATGACCAACTGCATGGAGTGCGGCGTTCCCGTTGGTGTGTTCTTTGCAACGAGCGCTGGCTACAAGGTACTGGGCCTAGCGTTCGTTGAGCGCTACGAGCCCGAGAACAGCTGGTTTGTGCTGCATGGTCCCGTCCATAAGGGTGGACCCGACGCGCGTTTCTTCCCCGATATGAGCTTCATGAAGGACGATCCAATCGCAGCGGAGTTTTCCGGCGCCTCGGCGAGTGACGAAGAAAAGGTTCGCTATGCGCTGCGTCGCGAGCGGATCGGCCAGCAGCGTTTTCGCAATCAGCTCTTTGAGGCCTATACCGGTCGATGCGCCGTCTCGGGTTGCAACGTCCACGAAGCGCTCGAAGCTGCACATATTGAGAACTACTCGGGCCCCAAGTCGCAGGTTGTCAGCAACGGTATTCTGCTGCGCCGTGACCTGCATTCGCTGTTCGACGCCCATCTGATTTCGTTTGAGCTGGTGCGCGGCGACTATCAACTTTGTGGGTCGTACCTTCTGCAACATACGGATTATGCGACGTTTGCGGGCTCGGTGTTGCGCGAGCCGGATGAGCATCGTCTGCGCCCCAATGCCCGATTCCTTGAGGCTCATCGCGCCGAGTTCGATTTCTCGGAATCACGTCGTCATGCGGAGGCCGTTGCTCCGTATTAGTTGGGTGCGGTCCGTCGCAACCCAATCATGTCGATTGATCGGATCGCGCTGCGCCGCATCGAGAGCTGCACGATTCTGCCATCCTCTCCTCAACAGTTAAAACGGGAAAGGGGAGACCATGGGATGGCGAAGTGATATCGCGCGAGGCGTGTACGG
>CALGZY010000221.1 GCA_937934355.1 uncultured Collinsella sp.
GCCCGCATCGACGGCATGCTCGACATGGTGCTTGCCGAGATGCGCGCGACCAAGGCCGCGGGGGAGGATGGCGTGCCCATCGTCATTACCGGCGACGATGCCGAGGCGCTCGCGGCGTTGGTCGGCCACAGCCTGACGGTAGATGACGCACTGACGCTGCGGGGTCTCGCCGAGCTCTACCGCATCAACCAAAAGTCCCGCCGCGTGTAAAAGTGAGGGCGCCGGTGGGACAAACGCCTCCACCTTTCACCTGCTACAATGGGTCAAACTATTGCGATTACGGAGGTGTCTGCCATGTCGGACGATCTTCATCAAACTTCGTCAGGCAAGCGCCTGGACGTCATTAGCTGGGACGAGTTCTTTATGAGCGTGGCCATCGCCGCGCAGCGCCGCAGCAAGGACCCCAACACGCAGGTGGGCGCGTGTATCGCCAGCACCAACCACCGCATCCTTTCGGTGGGCTACAACGGTACGCCCTCGGCGCTCAACGACGACTTTTTCCCGTGGGGTACGAGCGACGACCCGCTGCAGGACAAGCACAACTACGTGGTCCATGCCGAGGCAAACGCCGTGCTCAACTACCGCGGCTCACTCAAGGATCTCGAGGGTTCCACGGTTTACGTCACGCTGTTCCCGTGCCACGACTGCGCCAAGATCCTGGCGCAGGTGGGCGTGGGCGAGGTCGTCTACCTGGACAATAAGTATGCCGACACCGATGATGGACGCATCAGCCGCCGTATCCTCGACTCTTGCGGCATCAGCTACCGCCAGGTTATCGTCGATGTTCACATCGGCACCGAGGGGCAGGCTCAGCAGTAGCGCATAGCAACGCCAACTGGCGGCAAAACAGCCAAAAGAGACCCGTCCCAAATTGACCGCTCGTGAAAGTCGTGTCCGCACGCATGGCTGGCGCCTAAGCGGGTACATGGCTGTAGTAACATAGCCCCTGTCCGCGGGCGCGCCCGCGTAATTGTGAGAAAGGAGCCCCTGTGGCTGTTAACGAAGAGCTGCTTAAGAAGGTTCTTGAAGAGATTCGCCCCAACCTGCAGGCTGACGGCGGCGATATGGAGTATGTGGGCGTCGACGACGAGGGCGTCGTCGAGCTGGAGCTGCAGGGCGCCTGCGCCGGCTGCCCTATGAGCGCACTTACCCTGTCCATGGGTATCGAGCGTATCCTCAAGGAGCATGTGCCCGGCGTTACCCGTGTCGAGCAGGTCAATGCCTCCGGCGAGACCGACGACCTGTACGATGAGTACGCGCCATTCTAAGATGCGAAAGCTGCGGACGGCATACTCCGCATAGATGTTACGCCCAAATATGCGGCTGCGAGCGCAAGGCCCGCGGCCGCATTTGTATGTAGGGAGTAGGAGGGTCGACATGCTCAACGACTTCTACCATATGCTTGATCC
>CALGZY010000222.1 GCA_937934355.1 uncultured Collinsella sp.
CCACGCACTTCTTGGCATCCGGACTCGTGCGGTAGATGTTCTCGTACGTCTTGTAGTGGTACTCCGTGGCGCTCGAGAACTCCGCAGCGCAGGTATCGACCGTCTTCATGCTGGGAACCACGCCCAGACCCTTGCGATAGGCGCGAACAAAGCGCTCGTCCGAGCCGGTCAGCGCGGCGATCTCGGCGTCGCTCGTACCGTACTGCTTGAGCAGACGCATCGCGTCGGCGTCGATATCCTCCACACGCAGGCCGCGAATGCTCTCCTGGACCTGCACCATGTCGTTGATGCGGTTGAGGTACCACGGGTCGATGCCGCAGATGGCATGGATACGTGCGACATCCCAGCCGCGGCGCAGGGCTTCGACCACAAAGAAAATGCGGTGCTCGGTCGGGGTTGCCACGGCCTGAGCGAGCTCATCGTCGCTCAGCTTGTCGGCACCCTCTTTGCCACCGGCGCAAATGCCCTGGTGGCCGTCCTCCAGCGAGCGCATAGCCTTGCCAAAGGCCTCCTCAAAGGTGCGGCCGATCGCCATGATCTCGCCCACGGCCTTCATGCGCGTGGTGAGCGTGGGGTCGGTACCCTTAAACTTCTCGAAGGCAAAGCGTGGCACCTTGACGACGCAGTAGTCGATTGTGGGCTCAAAGCAGGCGGGCGTTGCCTTGGTAACGTCGTTGACGATCTCGTCGAGCGTGTAGCCCACTGCCAGGCGCGCGGCGGCCTTGGCAATGGGGAAACCCGTGGCCTTGGAGGCCAGCGCGGACGAACGGCTCACGCGCGGGTTCATCTCGATGACGATCAGGCGGCCGGTGTTGGGGTTCACGGCAAACTGCACGTTGGAGCCGCCGGTCTCGACGCCGATCTTCTCCAAGATGGCGAGCGAGGCGACACGCATGCGCTGATACTCCAGGTCGGAGAGGGTCTGCGCCGGCGCCACGGTGATGGAGTCACCGGTATGCACGCCCATGGGGTCGAGGTTCTCGATGGAGCACACGATGATGCCGTTGCCGGCGTGGTCACGCATGACCTCCATCTCATACTCTTTCCAGCCCTCGATGGACTCCTCAACCAGCACCTCGTGGGCAGGTGAGAGCTCCAGGCCCTGGCTCACGATGGAGACGAGCTCCTCGTGAGTATGCGCGATGCCACCACCGGCGCCGCCGAGGGTAAAGCTCGGACGCAGCACGCAGGGATATCCCACGCGCTCGGCGATGGCCTCGGCGTCTGCCACGCTGTAGGCATAGCCCGAGCGCGCGACCTCCAGGCCGATCTCGGCCATGGCCTCGTTAAAGAGCTTGCGGTCCTCGCCGCGCTCGATGGCGGCAAGGTCGCAGCCGATCATCTCGACGCCGTACTTGTCGAGCGTGCCGTCCTTTGCCAGTTCGACGGCGGCGTTCAGACCGGTCTGGCCGCCCAGCGTGGGCAGCAGCGCGTCCGGGCGCTCTTTCTTGATTACGCGCTCGATAAACTCGGCAGTGATGGGCTCGACATAGGTGCGGTCGGCCAAGCCCGGGTCGGTCATGATGGTCGCCGGGTTGGAGTTGACCAGGATGACCTCAAAGCCATCCTCCTTGAGCACCTTGCAGGCCTGGGCACCGGAGTAGTCGAACTCACAGGCCTGGCCAATGACAATGGGGCCCGAGCCAATGACGAGGATGCGCTTGATGTCAGTACGTTTAGGCATATTAGTTCTCCTCGGTCTCAGCGGTCTCGGACTCAGCAAAGTTCCAGCCGGCAAGGCGGTCCTTCGCGGTGTCGATGTCCAGGTAGTTCTCCTCGCCGTCCATGAGTCGCGTAAAGGCGGTAAAGAGATAGTGGGCATCGGTGGGGCCAGGCGAGGCCTCGGGGTGGTACTGGACCGAGAAGCACGGTGCGTCGAGCAGCTGGATGCCCTCGGCGGTGCCGTCGTTGAGGTTCACGTGCGTCAGGCGAATGCGACCAAAGCGCTCGTTCATCACGACCGGCGCGATTCCGCGGCGCACCCAGACGCGCAGATCTCCATCGGCCGCATGCTCGGTCTCGCCGCCGGAAAGCTCGGGGACAAGCTTGCCCAAGCTGGGGAACAGCAGGCCAAAGCCATGGTTTTGCGCGGTGATCTCCACTCGACGGCTTACCAAGTTCATGACCGGCTGGTTGCCACCGCGGTGGCCGAACTTAAGCTTTTCCATCTGGGCGCCGCAGGCCAGGCTGATCATCTGGTGACCAAGACAAATACCAAAGACCGGCACCTTGCCGATCAGCTGCTGCACCTGCTCGTAGGTCTCCACCACGGCGTCGGGGTCGCCGGGTCCGTTGGACAAAAAGACGCCATCGGGATTCATGTCGAGCACCTCACTCGCAGGCGTATCCCACGGCACGACGGTAAGGTCGCAGCCGGCGCGGACCAGCCCTTCCAGAATGCCGCGCTTCACACCGCAGTCGTAGGCGACCACTTTGTGACGGGCAGGAGCGGCAGCCGAAAGCGCAAAGTCATGCGTGGCAGGCAGGTCGGCGGCCACAAACTCATGAGGCGCGGGGCAACTTACGGTCTTGACCAGGTTCTCGCCTACCAGCGTGGGCGCTGCGGCCAGACGCTCGGCAAGCTCGTCGACGTCGAAGATCTCGGTCGAGATAATGCCCATCTTGGAGCCGTTGTCGCGCAGGTGGCGCACAAGAGCGCGGGTGTCGACGCCCTCGATAGCGACGATACCGTGAGCGCGCAGGTACTCCGGCACGCTGACGGCCGAGCGCCAGTTAGAAGGCGTGGCGCACATGTCGCGAACGATCATGCCGCGCATAGCCGGAGCGCTCGCAGGGCGCACGGCGTCGCCGGGGAAGGCCGACTGGACGTCGGTCTCGTCGATACCGTAATTGCCGATCTGTGGATAGGTCATGGTTACGATTTGGCCGGCATAACTCGGGTCGGTCATGACCTCAAAGTAGCCCTCGAGCGAGGTGTTGAAGCAGACTTCGCCGGTCGCGGTGCCCTCGGCGCCGCATGCACGTCCATAAAAAATGGTCCCATCCTCAAGATACAGGATGCAGGGACCGCAGGTGCCCTTGCTGGTTTTGGCCAGCATACGCTGGCAAAGCTCGCTGGGCGCGAAGGTGCGGGCGGCAGCGCCCGCGGTATGGTTGTTCGCCATAGTTCTCCTTCCCGGTCTCACAGGACCGGTTTAAAGGTGTGTAGTTAGGCCTCGCGGTATTGTAACCGCAAGCATGCCTCATGGCGTTAATTTCATCGAAATGTTTACGAAATGATAATTATGACTTTCTATGCATAATGATTATTTAATCCCCGTCCCAGAAAAATCATCCCGCGCGGGCTTGTGGCTCACGCGGGATGATGGCGTCTTATTATTTCTTGTCCTGCTCCAGCAGTTCGGACGGCGTGCGATCGGGCTTGCCACCGCGGAAAATCTCGCGGCCATGCAGACGATGCTCCAGGTCACGTTCGGCCTTTTCCTCGTCAATCTTGGTCTGGCTCACCACCGGGTCCTCAATCAACGACGACACCGAGTTCACCTGCTTCTGAATGCGCTCGGCAATGGTGTCATCCATACTCACGATGCGCATCTTCCAGTCGATACTCGTGGCGTTGGATGAGCTCTTGGTCCACACGAACGTCAAAATGGCGCTCTGGTGGCCCCGCGCGGGGAACATGCCAAAGAAGGAATCGTGCTGAATGTTGCTATCCTCGTCGATATAGGCGTGAACGTTATACACCACGCGGTCGATCTTATCGTTGAGCAGCGCGTTGGTCGCAAGCGCCGCGGCCTGGATCTGCCCGTTGGACAGCAGCTCGAGCTCGTTGGCAGACGATGTGTCCAACACCGTCACCTCGACCGTGCCCGTACGCCCATCGGCTTCATCGACGGTAAAGTCGAGCGGGAACTGCGTAAAGCCGTTGCCCCATTCAAGTCCACCCTTGAGCGCGGTCGAAACGGTATCAACCGAAACGCTCTCGGACAGGTTGGCGGTATTCAGACGGCGCATCACGCCGTAGCCAATCTGCATGCCCACGATCAGCACCAAAATACCGATGACCACGGCCATCGCGGTCTTTGTAATGGTATGGCTCACCTGCGAGCCCGAAGGATCGTCCTCGGACAGCGGGTCGATATGTTTTGCCTGGCTCGCGCGGTCCTCGCTGCGCAGCTGCGCTAGCGCCGCTTTGTCACCGCGCTTGGCCGCAGCCTCCTTCTCACGCATGCGCTCGGTACGCTTTTTGGCAAGCGTAGGATCCAAGACGCCGGATGCATCGATTTCGGAGAATAACTCCGTCACTTCTTCCGGAGTCAAAGGGTTCTTGTCAGCCATAAACTTCCTGTCATATCAATCAGTCGAGCTCGTGCGCACGCGCACCTTCGAACTGCATTCGATAGTAACGGGCATAGGTGCCGCCACGGGCGAGAAGCTCCTCGTGCGTGCCACGCTCCACAACGCGACCATGCTCAACGGTCGCAATCTCGTCGGCATGCTTAATGGTCGAAAGACGGTGGGCGATGATGATTGTGGTACGGCCGCGTGCCAGCTCTTCGAGCGACTCCTGGACCGCCTCCTCGCTCTCGTTATCCAAAGCACTCGTCGCCTCGTCCAAGATCAAGATTTTGGGATTCTTGAGAAACACGCGCGCGATGGCAACGCGCTGCTTCTGTCCGCCCGAAAGACGGCTGCCGCGCTCGCCCACGACCGTGTCATAGCCCTGTGGAAGCGACTCGATAAAGGCATCGATGTTGGCGCGACGGGCGGCCTCGGCGATCTCTTCTGCCGTAGCACCCGGCTTGCCGTAGGCGATGTTCTCGCCGATCGTACCGTCAAACAGATAGACATCCTGCTGCACCAGGCCGATGGCACGACGCAGGCTCTGCTGCGTCACATCGCGCACGTCTTGACCGTCGATGCTAATGGATCCGGTAGCCACGTCATAAAAGCGCGGCAGCAGCGAACAGGTCGTGGACTTGCCACCGCCCGAAGGGCCAACCAAAGCGATGGTCTGCCCGGGCTTGATGGACAGGTCCATATGGTCGATAACGGGACGCTCGTCGGCATCGCCCTCGCCCAGCTCAACATCCTCGTAGTTAAAGCACACGTCGTGATACTCCACGGCGCCGGCAGTCACCTGCAGATCCGTGGCGCCCGGCTTGTCCTGGATATCCGGCGCGGTCGAGAGCACCTCGTCCATACGCTTAAAGCCGGCGATAGCCTTCTGATACGTTTCGGCCGAATTGACGAGTGTCTCGAGCGGCGTGCAGAACAGCGAAATGTAGAGAGCGAAGGTTGCCATATCGACCACTTGCAGCTGACCCTGGGCAACGAGCCAACCACCCAGTAGCACCACGATCACATAGAGCACACCCGAGAGCAGGCCATACGTCGCGGTATAGACGCCCATGGCGTGATACATGTTCTCCTTGGACGAAAGGTAGCGATTGTTGGAGGCGCGGAACTTGAAGCGTTCGGTCTCCTCATTGGCAAAGCTCTTGACCACGCGCATGCCCGCCAGCGAATCCTGCAGCTGCGCATTAATGCCGCTGATTTTTTTTCGGTTGTCGCTAAAGACCTCGCGCATGCGCATGTTCTGCCAAAACATGATGACCGCAAACGCTGCCGTCACCACAGCCATGGCAAGCGCCAGCACCGGGGCGATGGTAAAGAGGATCACAAACGAGCCGATGATCTCGATGCCGCAGATGATGATCCACTCGGGCACGTGGTGCGCCGCCTCGCAGATATCGAACAGGTCGTTGACCACGCGGCTCATCATGTCGCCCGAGCTGTTGCGGTCGAAGTACGTAAAGCTAAAGCGCTCATACTGGTCGAACAGGTCCTCGCGCATCTTGGACTCCATGCGCGCACCCATCACGTGGCCCCAGTAGCTCACAAAGTAGCGGCAGGCGCAGCGAACGGCATACATCAGTACCAAGCCCACCGCGATCATGCCGAGCGCCTGCATAATGGCAGCCTGACCCTGAGTAAATAGCCCGCCGGTCAAATTGCGCAGGATAATGGGGAACGCCAGGTCAATGGCGGCAAGCACCAAAGCGCAAACAGTATCAGCAACAAAAAGCCCCATCTGGGGCTCGTAATACGAAAGAAACCTCTTCAGCATGTGATCCTCAAAGAAATATCAGCAACGTAAGGCCCTGGGACAAAGCAATCAGTAGTACTTGTCCCAGGGCTATCCCCACTCGTTAAAGCTCCGTGCCCCCAAGGCGGTGAGCGATGCTGTCGCAGGCCAAGGCGCCTACGACGGTCTTGGCGTCTTCGATCTTGCCGTCGAGTACGGCGTCGATCAGCTCGTGCAGCGGCACCAGGTCCACGTTGACAAACTCGTCATCATCGGGGTTGGGCGCATCAAACTCGAGCTTGGTAGCCAAGTAGATGTGGATGATCTCATCGCAAAAACCGCAGGACGTGACAATCGACGTCAAAAAGCGAATACGACCAGCCCTAAAGCCCGTCTCCTCATGCAGTTCGCGCTTGGCGCAATCGAGCGGGTCCTCGCCCGGGTCGAGCTTGCCGGCGGGAATCTCGACCGTCACGCGGTCAATGGCGGTGCGGTACTGACGCACCAGTACGATCTTGCCGCTCTCGGTCAGTGCCACAACGGCCGCCGCACCCGGATGGCGAACGATATCGCGGGCGCTGCGGTGACCGTTGGGCAGCTCAACCTCAAGACGGTGGACGTCGAGGATCTTGCCCTTCCAGGCGCACTCCTCCGAAAGAATCTTCTCGTGCAGCTCGGCATCGTGCGGGTCGTCGTCGCCCAGCACCAGCGCCGGCTCGTCAGCGACCTCGCCACCAGGCTCGCCCTCGGCGTGCCCATACATGCGGCTGTCCTCTTCGACGATCTGCGCGTCCACGAGCTCTTCGTTCTTCTCGTCCATCCGTCTCATTCCTCTCGGATTTTAGGCATCCCAGGCGTCGCGGCCGCGCAGCGCGCGCAGGCCGATGTCGTGACGCAGGGTCTTGCCCTCAAAATCAATCTTCTCGCAGGCCTCGTAGGCAAGGTTGCGAGCGTTCTCGAACGTGTCGCCCAGAGCGGTCACGGCAAGCACGCGGCCACCATTGGTCACGAGCTGGCCGTCCACCACGGCAGTGCCCGCGTGGTACACGGTCACGTTCTCCATGGCCTCGGCATCCTCAATACCGGTGATGACCTTGCCTTTCTCGTAGCTGCCGGGGTAGCCCGCGCTCGTCAGGACAACGGCCACGGCCCACTCGTCACGCCAGTCGAGCTCAATCTGATCGAGCTCGCAGTTGGCGCAGGCGAGCATAACCTCGACCAGGTCGTTCTTGAGGCGCGGCAGCACGACCTGCGTCTCGGGGTCGCCAAAGCGGGCGTTGAACTCCAGCACCTTGGGGCCGGCGGGGGTGAGCATAAAGCCGCCATACAGGCAGCCGCGGTAGTCGATGCCCTCGGCAGCGAGCTCGGCCACGGTCTGCTCCATGACTTTCACCATGGTGGCGTGCTCCTCGTCGGTCACGATGGGTACTGGGCTGTAAACGCCCATGCCACCGGTGTTGGGACCCTTGTCGCCCTCGAGCGCACGCTTGTGGTCCTGCGAAGTGGCCATGGGGCGCACGGTCTTGCCGTCGGTAAAGGCCAGCAGCGAGCACTCGGGGCCGGTCAGCATCTCCTCGATGACCACGGTATTGCCGGCATCGCCAAAGGTGCCGCCAAAACACTCGCGCACGGCCTCCTCGGCCTGCTCGAGCTCAGTCGCCACGATAACGCCCTTGCCCGCGGCAAGGCCGTCGGCCTTCACGACCAGCGGGGCGCCCTGCTCGCGCACGTAGGCGAGAGCCGAGGCCTCGTCAGTAAACGAGCCATAGGCGGCCGTCGGGATGTTCGCGCGCTCCATGAGCTGCTTGGAGAACAGCTTGGAGCCCTCCATCTGAGCGCCCTCGGCACCCGGGCCAAAGCAGGGAATGCCCGCCGCGCGCACGGCGTCGGCCACGCCCGCCACGAGCGGAGCCTCGGGGCCAATTACCACGAGTCCGCATCCGTGGCTCCGAGCAAACGCCGCCACGGCCGCAGGATCGCAGTCGTCGAGAACAACGTTCTCGCCACAGCTCGCGGTGCCGCCGTTGCCCGGCGCGATGTAGAGCTTGCCGGCGCGCGGTGATGCCGCGAGCTTAGCTGCCAAAGCATGCTCACGGCCGCCGCTGCCCAACAACAGGATGTCGATGGTTTGAGTGTCCGCCTTCAAGGGTGCCTCCTCTATGGATTAACGGCTCGCTCCGCGCGAGCCCTTTGCAAGCAAATATACCCCTCGGCCGCCCGCTTGGGCTGCAAAGGGGTATATCGCAATAACCAAATAGTCCCGATTACTTCCAGAATCGGTTGATGATCTGCTCGCGACCAGCGCCAACGCCAATGAACGTCACGCGGGTGTGTGCCAGATCCTCGATAAACGCCACGTAGTCCTGAGCCTCCTGCGGCAGCTCGTCAAAGCTGCGGCAACCGGTGATGTCGCACTTCCAGCCAGGAAGCTCCTCGTAGATGGGCTTGGCATGCTCAAAGCGCACCTGGTGCTCGGGCACGCTCGTGTAACGCTCGCCATCGACGTCGTAGGCCACGCACACCTTGATGGTGTCGAAGGCCGAAAGCACGTCGAGCTTGGTCACGGCGATGTCGGTGAGGCCGTTGACGCGCGAGGCATAGTTGGCGATAGGGCCGTCAAACCAGCCGCAGCGACGACGGCGACCGGTGGTCACGCCGTACTCATAGCCCTCCTCGGTCAGCGTGTGGCCAGCCTCGGACTCATAGGAAAGCTCGGTGGGCATGGGGCCCGAACCGACGCGGGTGATATAGGCCTTCATGACGCCCAGCACGCGGTCGACGTTCTTCATGCCCACGCCGGAGCCGGTAATGGCGCCGCCGGCGGTGCAGTTGGAAGACGTCACGTACGGATAGGTGCCGTGGTCGATGTCGAGCAGCGTCGCCTGGGCGCCCTCAAACAGCAGGTTCTTGCCCTCATCGATCATGTTGTTGAGCAGCAGGCTCGTCTCGGTGATGTAGGGACGCAGGCGCTCGGCCATCGGCAGGTACTCGTCGCAAATCTGGTCCACGGTGTAGGTGGGCAGGTTGTAGATGAGCTCGAGCTCGGGGTTCACGCGGGCGAGAGCGGTCTCCAGCTTGTCGCGGAACAGCGCCTCGTCCAGCATGTCCTGCATGCGCAGGCCAATGCGGGCCATCTTGTCCTGATAGCACGGACCGATGCCGCGCTTGGTGGTACCGATGTTCTTCTTGCCGAGCTTCTGCTCAAAGGCGCCATCCAGATCGATGTGGTACGGCATGATGACATGCGCGTTGCCGCTAATCTTGAGGTTCTTGGTGGTGATGCCGTCGGCCTCGAACATATCGATCTCCTCAAGGACAACCTTGGGGTTGACGACGCAGCCGTTACCGATCACCGACACGTGGTCGGAATACATGATGCCGGAAGGCACCTGGTGCAGGCCGTACTTCTTGCCGTTGACGACGATGGTGTGACCGGCGTTGTTGCCGCCCGAGTAGCGCACGACGGCATCGAAGTCGCCGGCGACCAGGTCGCAAATCTTACCCTTGCCCTCATCGCCCCACTGGGCACCGACCAAAACGGTTGACGGCATGTTTACTCCTTACATTCATGGACTGTCTACGCGCCACGCCGGCACGCAGAAGCACAAAACATTCCCAGTATACCCGTGCAACGGGCGCCTGTCCTACTCCTCGGCATGTGCCCCATCAAGCTCATAGAACTTGGTGGATGCCGGCAGGAACATCAGGTCGACGTCGCCGATCGGGCCCGAACGGTTCTTGGCCACGACGATGCGCGTAACGCCCTCGTCGGGTCGATCGTCGCGCGAGGCTTCGGCCTCGTCGGCGGAGCGGTCCAAGAACATAACGATATCGGCGTCCTGTTCGATGGAGCCCGATTCACGAAGGTCGGAAAGCTGTGGGCGCTTGCCGGTACGGGATTCGACCTGACGCGAGAGCTGTGACAGCGCGATGAGCGGGATCTTGAGCTCCTTGGCCATGATCTTCAAACCACGCGACATCTCCGAGACCTCGACGGTACGGCTCTCGGAGCGGCGTCCCGGCGGAGGACTCACCAGCTGCAGGTAGTCCAAAATGATGATTGCCTTCTCCTTGTTATGGAGCATACGGCGGCTCTTGGCGCGAATCTCGGTCACTGTGGTGCCGGGCGTATCGTCAATCAGAATATCGAGCTTGGACAAGGTCTGCGTAGCCTCGTTGATATTGGCCCACTGCTCGGGGCTAATGCGGCCCATGCGGAAGTCGCTGATCGAGATCATGGCGTAGGCGCAAATCAGACGCTGGGCAATTTCCTTGCCCGACATCTCCAGCGAGAAAAAGCCGACGGTATAACCGGCAGCGGCAGCGTTAAGTGCCAGGTTCAGAGCGAACGACGTCTTACCTACAGCAGGACGGGCGCCGATGATGATGAGCTGGCCCTCGCGAAAACCCATGAGCATGCGGTCGAGCGACGGGAAGCCCGTGGGCACGCCCGCAGCCTGGCCACCGGCCTGGCACACTTCCTCGGCCTCGTTATAGGCCTCGACCATAAACTCGGTCAGCGTCTTGTAGCTCGACTTGACCTCGCGTGCCGTGACCTTGAGCAGCTTGCTCTCGGCCAGCTCGACAACCTCTTTGGTGTCGGTGGGGGCGTTATATGCCAGCGCGTTGATCTCGTTGGTGGCGCCGATCAGCTCACGCAGCATCGAATCACGGCGAACGATGGCGGCATGGTGCTGCCAGTTGACGAGCGACAGGGTCTGACCCATCAACTCCAAAATGTACGCTTCGCCGCCCACGGCATCGAGTTTGTTGATGCTTCGCAGGTAATCGATCAGCGAAATGGAGTCGATGGGAATGCGACTGTTGTACATATCGACCATCGCGGTATAGATGGTCTTATGAATGGGCCGGTAGAAGTCATCGGGCTGCAGCTCGACCTGGGCCTCTTCGACCACCTCGGGCGATAGCAGCATAGCGGCCAGTACATTGGCCTCTGCATCTTGGTTTTGGGGAAGACCCAACTTTGAGCCGCGGTCCTCAACCGTCAGCCCGGTCTCCCTATCGTCATATGCCATGAGCATCCTCATTCATATCGCTTGCGAGCATCCATAGTATCAGCCACGGTCCCAAAACGCGCCGCGCGCCGCCAATCATCACCGAACCAAACGGATGAACGGTCCTGTATATAGGACTTCGACGCAACGTTCACCATGACGCTCGCTCAGCGCAACAAACAAAAGGGCGCCCTGGTTTCCCAGAGCGCCCTTCTTAGAACAAGATTGTTGCGTTGCAGCAAATGCTACTCGGCAGCAGCCTCAGTCTCGACCTCGGCGGTCTCGGCCTCGGCGACCTCAGCGGCCTCCTCGACCTCAGCCTCGGCAGCGAGCTCCTCGGCGGTAACGCCGACGAGAACGACAACCTCGGCCTTGATCTCGCGGTACAGCGAGATGGCAACGGTGTGGGCACCGGCAACCTTGATGGGCTTACCGAGCTCGACGCGCTTGCGGTCGATGTCCATACCGAGCTGAGCCTTGATGGCGTCAGCGATCATAGCGGCGGTAACGGAGCCAAAGAGGATGCCCTCGTCGCCGACCTTGACGTCAACGGTAACCGTCTTGCCCTCGAAGGCAGCCTTGGTCTCGTTGGCGGTAGCCAGACGGACGGCCTCGCGCTTGGCGATGTTGTTGCGACGCTCGTCAAGCTGCTTGAGGTTGCCCTTGGTGGCGGCAACAGCGAGCTTCTTGGGGAACAGGAAGTTCTCAGCGTAACCCTGAGCGACCTCTACGACGTCACCCTCGCCGCCCTTGCCCTTGATCTCATCGAGAAGAATAACCTTCATGATGCGTCTCCCTTCTTAGCCGCGGTCGCGGTTGCCACGAGAGGAAACCACGGGGACGGTGTACGGCAGGAGAGCCATCTCGCGGGCGCGCTTGATGGCGTTGGCGATGTCATGCTGATGCTGCGTGCAAGCGCCAGTGACGCGACGGGGCTTGATCTTGCCACGATCGGTCATGTACTTACGGAGAAGCTGAGTGTCCTTATAGTCGATGAACTCAGTGTTCTCCTTGCAGAACTGGCAGTACTTACGACGCGGCTGACGTGCAGAAAAATCATTAGCCATGTCAAAATACCTTTCATTTGGCACCTTCGGCGAACCGAAGCCGCCTCTCACTCAAAAATAGGTGAACAACCCTTAGAACGGGATGTCCTCATCGTAGACGTCGACCGCGGGCGGCGTGGCCACCGGTGCGGCAGGACGTGCTGCGGGCGCGGGAGCTGCGGGGGCGTAACCGCCCTGATCGTAGCCACCCTGGCCACCACGGGAGCTCATAAACTCGATCTCATCGACGATGACCTCAAGCTTGCTCCTGCGCTGACCGTCGCGCTCCCAAGAGCTGTAGCGCAGCTTGCCCTCGATCGCGACCTTGTTTCCCTTTGCCAAGAAACGGCTCACGGCCTCGGCGCGGGTGCCGAACATGGTGCAGTCGACAAAGTTGGGATAGTCCTCCCACTCGCCAGTCTGCGCGTTGCGGCGACGATCGTTCACGGCGACGCCAAAGGACAGAACCTGGGTTCCGCCGGCGGTGGCGCGCAGCTCGGGATCGCGGGTGAGGTTACCGGTGATGTTCACTCGATTGATGCTCATAACTCACTACTTCCTCTTGGGGCACAAGCCCAGTCCAAAACGACAGTCTTACTCCTGGTCGTCGCGACGGACGATCATGTGGCGGACCACAGCGTCGGTGATGCGCAGGACGCGATCAAGCTCGGCGATCTGGGTAGGATCTGCGTGGAAGTTGATGAGGGTGTAGTCACCATCGGTGAGGTCGTTGATCTCGTAGGCGAGCTTGCGCTTGCCCCATTCGTCAACGGAGTCGACCTTGCCAGCGCCCTCAGCGATCGTGGTATCGATACGCTTCATAACAGCGAGACGAGTCTCGGGGTCGAGCGACGGGTCAACAAAGAACAGCAGTTCATAAGCCTTCATATTGTCACCTCCTCTGGGCAAATGTGGCTTCAGGTCGTGAAGGTGCGCCTGAAGCAGGAAAAGACTTGGTAATAATATCTTTCAACCTCTCAGGCCGCAAGAATATGCAGCTACAACCTCATGACCTCCACATATGCCCATGCTCGCACCACGTTTCATGCGCATTCCAACCAAATGCTGACCAAAAGCTTGACGGATCTGTGGGCAAGATACGGTGCCGTGGGGACAAGCTGAGCCAAGCCGCAGGTCAACGGGCACAAGGCTGTGGTCGCAAAATGCATACCAGTGGCCCACAGCACCACCCAAAGATTTTTAAATTCATTGCCAAGTCGCTTATGAATACCCCTTTTGAACAATTGAGCTGATCAACCACGCTGGTCGGAAGCCGTTTTTTGGCACCTCAAACCCCACTGCAACGCCAAGCGCGGCCGAGCGTTTTAAAAAATGCCAACTTTTCTGTTTGCACTTTGCGATTCCTCGTGTATACTGACTTTCGCATTTAACGGAGAGTTGTCCGAGTGGCCGAAGGAGCACGATTGGAAATCGTGTAGGCGTCAAAAGCGTCTCCAGGGTTCAAATCCCTGACTCTCCGCCAGTTAATTCCAAAGCAGGCCTTCGAGCCTGCTTTGTTTTTACCCCACGCGGAGGGGTGGCAGAGTGGTTGAATGCGGCGGTCTCGAAAACCGTTTGGCCTGTATAAGGTCACGAGGGTTCGAATCCCTCCTCCTCCGCCATTAGATGGTATGAGCCCCAGCAATGGGGCTTTTTTGTTATCGAAATACGTCTCGATCCCACGCTTCCCCAAACATGTACGTCACCCTCCAAAACCGACATTTTTCGACATCTTTGGAGGCTGATGTACACGTTTGGATTGAGCTCACGGGAGCGGCACTATTCGGAAGGTGCCTCCTCGTCTCGTATGCTTTTCCAGTTGCGGATAAGTGCCTTGCGTAGTTCGTTTTGTTTTCTCTGGTACCCGGTGTCGGTACAGCGAGGCATGCCGAGTGCTTCGCGAATGTTGTTCATGGCGCGGTGAAAGGCGAGCTGACTACTGAACTGAGCCGAAGTGAGCGTAACGATTCGATATCCCATTTGGGAGAGAACGGCCTCTCGCTCCGCATCTGCTCCCTTGCGCTCGAGCTCATCGTGAAAACCGCCCTTATATTCGATACCGAGCGCCCTGCGCTTATAGGTCACGAGCGCATCGATTTTGAGTGTTCGAGCTTTGGCGCAATGCCAGAGACGTTGAGGGATCTCGAGCGGTTTGTTGAGTTCGATACCTCGGATGCCAACGCCGCCTTCGCTTGTTGGGAGCGAGAGGGCGATTGCCGAAGCGGTCTCCATAGGCGAGGCCGAGTGATCGTAGATGTGCCTGAGCGCAAGCCGTGCACGTGTGGCACCGGGTTTGCCGGGGTGCCGATCGAGCAGTTCGGTTATTTCATCCTTGGAGGTGGTGGCTGGTTGCTCGGTATAAGGGTCGGCGGGATTGAGCCTCATGCGATAATCGCCGCAAACTTCATAGCCATATTCGAGATATTCGATCCTATCCATCCACTCGGCAGCGAGCGCGAAGGTGAAGGCTTCGTCGGTGATGAAGATTCCGGGCGTCAACTCGTTAATATGCTCGTAGGGAAGATTTTGTCCAAGAATGTGGCAAACGACGCCTTTGGTACGAATTCGCTCAAATTCGAATACAACCGCGATATCGATAGTCTTAAGCATATCGGACGGAATGCCGCAGTCGGTAAGGGCCTGTCGTATGCGCGCAACACGTTGCTGGGTGGAGATGCCTTGTGCGCCTATCTGGTAGTCGTGCCGCGCAAGAGACTGAACCAAATTCTGGGGTGCATGATGGACAAGCCATGCGGTTTTATGCGAAATGAGAACAGGGGTATCCATTGAGGGCCTCTCGCTCTGAGCCGGTATCCAACTCTTATGTCCGTTGAAGTGGGGAAATATACTGGATGTGAGTAAATCGACTCATGCATGCCGCGCATGATATGCAAACGCGTACGTCACCCTCCAAAGATGCCGAAAAATGTCGTTTTTGGAGGCTGATGTACACGTTTGGTGCCTACGCCCGCATCCAGTCCCGACCGTTTGCCGAGCAATAGGATCGCAATCGGCGCCGAACATGTACTATGTACGGGCATTGTCTAAACCCGCAACCCAAAGGACCCCATCTTGCCCGTCGCCGCCGCTATAACCGTTACCTCACATGCCTCGGATGCCATGGTCGCTATCCCATTTTGGCTCGAGATGTTCGCCGTTGTCGCGGCATCGATCTCGGGCGTGCTGGTTGCGCGCGAACACAAGCTCGACCTGGTGGGCGCGGTCGCACTCGCCGTGGTCTGTGGCCTGGGCGGCGGTCTTTTACGCGACATGACGCTGCAGGTGGGCAACGTCTACATCCTCAACCAGCCGATGGCACTCCCGCTTTCCATTGCCACGGCGGCCATCATCTACATCTTCCCGGCAATCGTCGATAAACCCGAGAAACTCATCCCATTGCTCGACATCATCTCGGTCGGCATCTACGCCGCCACTGGAGCAGACAAGGCGCTGGTCTACGGCTTTGCGCCGGCGGTGTGCATCATGATGGGCTTTTTTACCGCGGTGGGCGGCGGCATGCTGCGCGACGGTTTTATGGGCGTGGTTCCGGGCATTTTCCAACGTACTAACTTTTATGCCATCGCTGCCATCGCCGGATCGACAAGCTATGTGTGTCTCGTTATGAGCGGCATCATGAGCAATGTCGCCGCGCTGGTCGTATGCGTTGCCGTGACCATGGGCCTGCGCTGGCTCTCGCTGCGCTTTGACATCAAAAGCCCCACCGAAGAAGACATCGCGCGCTTTTTGCACCGTAAAAAGTAGGCAGCACGACACAACCCCTCGAAATGCAACCGAGAGGTTCTTTTAGAGCGCCCGCGCGTTGGGTACCCTGTTAGATATATGCCGAGTATCTAACGAAGGATTCACTATGCCCTGCAATCAATTCCCGTTGACCCAGCGCCGTAAAGCATGGGGCCGCATCACCATCCTATTCGCGCTCATCGCGCTGGCGATCACCGTGCTTCCCACGGCGTCGTTCGCCGGCACGGACACCGCAGGCAATGTCCTTGCGACCGACAATAACGCCAATCCGTCCGGCGTCGAGGGTGACCTGTACTGGGCCGGTCAGGCCCTCAACTTGGATGATGCGTCCATCAACCACGATATCATCGCTGCGGGCGATACCCTCTCAATTCGCGACTGCACGGTGGGCGGCGCCGTTCGTCTTGCGGCGCGCACGATTGATATCGCCCAGACCACGGTTGATGGCAGCGTGACCGTCGCTGGCCAGCACGTTGTTCTCAACGCCGGCAGCACCGCCAACTGTTTCTACGCGATAGGCGAGACGGTTGCCCTACGCGGCTCTACCAAGTCGGCAGCGCTTGCGGGCGATACGGTGACCATCGATGGCACCGTCGAGGGCGATGTTGAGGTTTGGGCCGACAAGCTCATCTTGGGCAAGAACGCTCGCATCACCGGCGCGGTGAACGCGCACGTCTCCGAGGACCCCGAGCGCGCCGCAGGAGCCGAGGTCGGCGCGCTCAAGATCGACCGCACCGAGAACGAGGATACTTCCACCGTTAACGATGTCATCGGCGGTATCGTCGCCGCGGCACTCTCGACCTGCTTTGTCGCCCTGTTACTCGAGCTCGTCTTTCCGCGCGCGACCGCCAGCGCCGCCGGCATGCTCCACCAGCGCCCCACGCCCCTGTGGGTGAGCGGTCTTCTGGGCACGATTGCTATCGTCCCCGCCGTCCTACTGCTGATTATCTCCATCGCTGGTCTATCGCTTGCCGGAGCCCTCATGTGCGGCGTTATTGGCATCGCGCTGGTATCGAGTGCCTTTGCAGGGTGCGCGATCGCGCGCATGGTCGGACACAGCCAGAACCGCTACGCCATGGCAGCCGTTGGTGGCGTAATCGCAGGCGCCCTCACGGGGCTTCCCCTCGCAGGCGGCTTCATCAGCGGCGTGGCCTTTGTCTTTATGCTCGGCTACATCATCCAGATCATCTGGCGCAACGCCCACCTCAAGCCGCAGCAGCCGGCTAACACGCCGGGACTCCCCACCGCTTAGCAGCTAACCGCCACAAAGATGCCAAGCACCTTTGTGGCGGTGCAAAGCAACCCGCCCCCCTGCACCAAAAAGGGCACCGACCATCGCGGTCGGCGCCCTTTCTTGTTAGTTGCTATAAAGCCCAGCGTTTATTTGTTGACCTGGCCGGCGCGGACAGCGGCCTTCTTGCGGTCGGTGGCGTTGAGCAGACGCTTGCGCAGACGAATGTTCTTGGGAGTGATCTCCACCAGTTCGTCATCGGCGATGTACTCCAGCGCCTCCTCCAGCGAGAAGGTGCGGGGCGGCACCAGCTGGACGGAGATATCGGAGGTCGAGGAACGCTGGTTGCCCAGGTTCTTGGTACGGGCGATGTTGACGACCATGTCGCCGGCCTTGCTGCGCTCGCCCACGATCATGCCCTCATAGCACTCGGTGCCCGGCTCAACAAACAGCTGGCCGCGCTCCTGCAGCGTACCCAGAGCGTAGGCAACGGCCTTCTCGGTGGTCATGGAGATCATGGCGCCGTTCTGACGGTTACCGATCTCGCCGGCGTAAGGACCATACTCCAGGAAGGTGTGGTAGAACACGCCCTCGCCATGGGTGACGTTCATGATGCGGTTCTTAAGACCCATGATGCCGCGGGTCGGGATCTTAAACTCGAGGTGCGTCACGATACCCGAGGTATCCATGCTCGTCATGATGCCACCGGAGGTACCGAAGACCTCAACGACCTTGCCCGAGTACTCGTCCGGGCACTCAACGACGGCCTGCTCGACAGGCTCCATCTTGTTGCCGTTCTCGTCCTTCTTAAACAAAACGCGGGGACGGCCGACCTGGAACTCAAAGCCCTCGCGGCGCATGGACTCCATCAGAACGGACAGGTGCAGGATGCCGCGGCCCGAGACCTCGACGCCGCTCTTGTCCTCGAGCTCCTCGATCTTCATGGTCACGTTGTTCTCGGCCTCGTTGAACAGGCGCTCCTTAAGCTGACGGGCACCCACGATGTCGCCGTCGCGACCGACGAGCGGGGAGGTCGAAGCCTCAAATACGATGGACAGGGTCGGCGGGTCAATCTCGATGGGCTCGAGCTCGACGGGGTTCTCGGGGTCGGTGTAGACATCGCCGATATCGGTGCGTTCAATACCCACGACAGCGGCGATATCGCCGGCGCCGACTTCCTGACACTCGGTGCGACCCAGGTAGTCGAAGGTAAAGAGCTGCTTGACGGTAGCGGTGGCGCTGGAGCCGTCGTTCTTCACAACCAGGATCTGGTCGCCCTGGTGGATGGTGCCGGAATACACGCGGCCGATGCCGATACGGCCAACGAAGTTGGAGTGGTCGATGGTCACGCACTGCATGGCCAGAGGGGCGTTCTCGTCAACCTCGGGGGCGGGCATGTCGTCGATGATCATGTCGAGCAGCGGGTACATGTCCATGTTGCCGTCGTTGGGGTCAAGGCGGGCAAAGCCATTCATGGCGCTGGCGTAGACCACGTGCTCCATGGCGAACTCAAGCTGGTCGTCGGTGGCACCCAGGTCGGCCATGAGGTCCAGGCAGTCATTGTAGGCCTTCTCGGGGTTGGCGCCCGGACGGTCGATCTTGTTGATGACGATCATGATCTTAAGGCCGGTGTCGATAGCGTGACGCAGCACGAAGCGGGTCTGGGGCATGGGGCCCTCAAAAGCGTCGACAAGCAGCAGGGCGCCGTCGGCCATACGCAGCACGCGCTCGACCTCGCCGCCGAAGTCGGCGTGGCCCGGGGTGTCGATGACGTTGATCTTAACGTCCTTGTACTCGATAGAGATGTTCTTGGCGAGAATCGTGATGCCGCGCTCGCGCTCCTGGTCGTTAGAATCCAGGACGCGGTCCTCGACCTGCTGGTTGGCACGGAAGGCGTCCGTGGCACGCAGGAGCTTGTCGACCATCGTCGTCTTGCCGTGGTCGACGTGAGCGATGATGGCGATGTTCCTCAGATTATCTACGCGCATGTAGTTCCCCTATCTTCTATCTATATACAAACGGCACGCGTATGCGACCCGCCCAGCAGCACAACGCTCAGCGGGAATATTGAGCCTTTTACCGAAAACTCGTTTATTTTAGCGATTTTAGATGAGAGGGGTTTCCTCACCTGCAGGTTCAGGGTCGCTCCACATAAAACCATCGCCGGCGCCCATGCCCTCATACAGCACATATGCCGAAAAACCGCTCTCGAGCGTGGTTTCGAAGAAGCTCACGAGCAAAGCATCGTGATAGCCGCCGTCAATCTCGACGCAGCCGGTGTAGCCGATGGCATAGCGGGCGATACGGCCCAGGCCCTCGTCCTTAAGACCCATCTTGTGCTCGGAAATAAAGTTGGTGGCCGCCTCCAGGCACGCCTCTTCGCCGTCCTCGTCGAGCGCCGCCAGATAACGGTTGGAAGCGGCGTCCTCGATCGCCACAACTACGCCCGGATTCTCACCGGCGGCAAGGTCGTCCAAGAACGCACCAATCAGGTCACACACCATGGCGTCGAGCTCAGCGGAGACGTTACCGGCGTCCTGCATATCCTGTGCCATCTTTAGACCTTCCCATCGAGTCTGGCGTCGTTACAGTTCTTGTGCCTCGGCGGCGATCTTGGCGGCAGCGTCGCGGGCGCGCATCATGTCCGCCGCGCGCTTGTCGAACACCTTGATCTGACTGGTCAGCATGACTGCATCGACCACACCCCAGATCACGAGGCCCGTAGAGATCGAAAACCCAAGCGCACCAACTGTACCACGAAGGCGCGAGCAGATTGCCGCGACAAGGGCGGAGACGACAACCATCTTGATAAACGAGCCGCGGCGCTCGCGAAGCGTGCGGGCCTGCGTCACATAGGCAATGCGAGCCGCCTCAGAAGCCTCCGAGCGCATCTGGGCCTCGCGCGCGAGAGCCGCTGCCTCGGCCGACATGCCGCCGGCCATCAGCGAACGCTCCGCAACCTGGACGCCCCGCATTTAGAAGTCATCGGGGGAGAGCGTATGGACGAACTCGTCGAACTTCTCGAACTCCTGCTCGTCGTCAACTTCCTCGGCATGGGCAGAAACGGTGCCCAGGCGATTCATGATGTCGTCCTCCACAAACATGGGGGCATTGCTGCGCACGGCAAGGGCAATGGCATCACTGGGGCGGGCGTCGATCTTGCGCTCCTCGCCATCGGCCAGTACGACGACCATCGCGTAGAACACCGGCGGCTCGGCGCGAACGATCTCGATGCGCTCGAGTTTGGCGCCCAGGACGTCAACAGTATCGAGCAACAGGTCATGGGTAATCGGGCGCTCGGCGCGTCCGCTGTCGATGCCACGGCTGATTGCCGCAGCCTCAAACGAGCCGGTCTGGATGGAGAGGGAGCGCAGCGGCGCGGGGGAATCCGACTTGCTGCAGCGCTCGCGAAGCACAATAAGCGATGGCACGGGACCGGCGGCCATGACGATGGTCTCTATGTCGACACGAACCATGGAACACCTCCGGTACGTAGCGGTTAACACGCGGCGGCCCGCCGCGTTGAATAGCTATACTACCCAATCTTTCGCACAGCACACAAAATCAAAGCAGTTAATTTGGGACGGGGCTATTTTGACTACTTTTAGTTGGATAAGAAAAAAGCCCCGAGGCAATGCCCCAGGGCTCTTAACGTTTTGATGGTGGACCTGACAAGATTCGAACTTGTGACCTCCCGGTTATCAGCCGGACGCTCTAACCAACTGAGCTACAGGTCCATCGCGC
>CALGZY010000223.1 GCA_937934355.1 uncultured Collinsella sp.
TGCAGAAAAACGTGCTGTTTAGCGGCACGATTGCCGAGAACCTGCGTTGGGGCGACCCGAACGCCACCGACGAAGAGGTCCGCGAGGCGGCGCATCTGGCCTGCGCCGACGAGTTTGTCGACGGCTTCCCCAAGGGCTATGACACCTGGATCGAACAGGGCGGCTCCAATGTTTCCGGCGGCCAGAAGCAGCGCCTGTGCATTGCGCGTGCCCTGCTGCGTCGCCCCAAGATCTTGATCCTGGACGACTCCACCAGCGCCGTCGACACCAAGACCGACGCCAAGATTCGCGCAGGGCTGGCAAGCTATCTGCCCAACACGACCAAGCTCATCATCGCCCAGCGCATTAGCTCCGTGCAGGATGCAGACCGCATCATCGTCATGGAGGGCGGCCGCATCGCGCAGATCGGCAACCACGATGAGCTGCTCAAGACGAGCGAGATCTACCGCGAGACCTTTACCTCGCAGAACAAGATGTCTGCCGAGGGCGAAGAGGCCGTCGAAGCCGACACCGAGGCATCCGCAACACAAGCTCAGACCCAGGAAGGAGGCGAGGCACATGAGTAAGGCAACGACCGCCGAGCGCGCGCTCAACCGCAAGGGTGGCACCATGTCGCGCCTCATCAAGACGCTCTTTGGCTTCTACCCCGTGCTTTTGCCCCTCGTCGTCGTCGGCGTGGTGCTCTGCGCCATCATTAACTCCATCGGCGCGACCTTCCTTCAAAGCGCCCTGCAGATTATTAGCGAATCGTGGCAGTCGGGCGATTGGGAAGCTGCACAGCCCAAGATCGCACAGCTCGTGACCACCCTCGCCTGCATCTACGGCGTCGGCATCCTGTCCTCGCTGTTCTGGAACCGCGCCATGGCCATCGTCACGCAGGGCTCGCTCGAGAAGCTGCGCGAGAAGATGTTCAACCGCATGCAGGACCTGCCGATCCGCTACTTCGACACGCATCAGCGCGGCGACATCATGAGCCACTACACCAACGACATCGACACGCTGCGCCAAATGATCAGCCAGTCGCTGCCCAACCTGCTCATGACGATCATCGTTATCGTCACGGTGTTCTTCATCATGCTGTACTACAGCGTTTGGATGTGCCTGGTCATCATTGCCGGCGTCGCCTTTATGACCTTTATGACCAAGCTGCTCGGCTCCAACTCCGCGCGCTTCTTCATTGCACAGCAGACCGAGCTCGGCGTGGTCGAAGGTCATATCGAGGAGGTCATGAACGGTCAGAAGGTCGTCAAGGCGTTTTGCCACGAGTCCGCCGCCGAGACCGATTTCGATGAGCGCAACGAGAAGCTCTTCGAGGTCTCGCAGAAGGCCAACATGTACGCCAACATCCTCATGCCCATCCTTATGAACCTGGGCAACCTGCTCTACGTGCTGGTCGCGCTGGCCGGCGGCATCTTCCTGGCGCTGGGCGTGCCTAACCTGAGCATCTCGGGCACGGCGCTTTCCATCGCCGTCGTGGTACCGTTCCTCAACATGACCAAGCAGTTCTGCGGACAGATCGGCCAGATCTCGCAGCAGATCAACGCCGTGGTCATGGGCCTCGCCGGCGCCGACCGTATCTTTGAGCTCATCGACGAGGAGCCCGAAGCCGACGAAGGCTATGTGACGCTCGTCAACGCTCAGGTGAACCCCGACACCTGGCAGCTCGAGGAGGCCGACCACCACACCGGCATGTGGGCGTGGAAACATCCGCACCGCGCAACCGGCGAGATCGAGTACGTGCCGCTGCGCGGCGACCTGGTCATGGACAACGTCGACTTTGGCTACACGCCCGACCACGAGGTGTTGCACGGCGTGTCCGTGTTTGCCAAGCCGGGCCAGAAGGTCGCGTTTGTCGGCGCCACCGGTGCCGGTAAGACGACCATCACCAACCTCATCAACCGCTTCTATGACATCGCCGACGGCAAGATCCGCTACGACGGCATCAACGTCAACAAGATCCGCAAGGCCGACCTGCGCCGCTCGCTGGGCGTCGTGCTACAGGACGTGAACCTGTTCACCGGCACCGTGATGGATAACATCCGCTACGGCAACCTGGACGCTACTGACGAGGAGTGCATCGCGGCGGCCAAGCTCGCGGGCGCGGACGACTTTATCACCCGCCTGCCCGACGGCTACGACACCATGCTCACCGGCAACGGCGCACAGCTGTCGCAGGGCCAGCGCCAGCTGATCTCGATCGCACGCGCCGCCGTCGCCGATCCGCCGGCGATGATTCTGGACGAGGCCACATCGAGCATCGACACCCGCACCGAGGCCATCGTGCAGACGGGCATGGACAAGCTCATGGAGGGCCGCACGACGTTTGTCATCGCGCACCGCCTGTCCACCGTGCGCAACTCCGACGC
>CALGZY010000224.1 GCA_937934355.1 uncultured Collinsella sp.
CGGCGAGGTCGTAGAGAAGCTCCTCGTCGGGAAGGTCCTCGGGCGAGCAGGTGGTCGGGATCGCGGGTTCGGTGGCCTCGATGTCGAGTTTCGTTTCATCAACGCGGATGCTCATTGCAATATCCTTTCATATGAACATGCGCTCATATAATTTACTTTCGATTATATGAGCGCATGTTCATGTGTCAATACAATTTGCGATAATTTCGATGACTGCTTTCCGCCTCTGCGATTTTCTGTGGGTTGGGAGACATCGACGCAATGCTCGCCAACATATTTCGAGATGTTCGGCCAGCATGCTAAGAAAGCCACCTTGAGAAGCATTAGAACTGTTCATATTTGTACTTTATCGTGTTAAATACCGCGAGAATCAGTTCTTCCTCTACGGGAGTTCCTGCAGAATCAGTTTTATCTAAAGTTATATTGAGCATTGCTGCAACCAATCTGGCACATCGGTGGCCGAATAAGTCGAAAAATGTAGGTGGACATCCGCAGAGATCGCCTTTAGAAGAGCGAATTCTCAATTAGATCAATAATCGTGTCGTCTTCCGTGCGGTTTTCATCGATTTTTGCGGACATGTCGCATTCCCAAGGCCCATTGATTTCCTCAGCAAGGGCCCCGACGTGTTGCATGTCGTCGGGTTCGGGCACATCGTTGATGCTCGGGTCATCAGCTTGCGGATATTGGCTTGCAATTTCGCGCTTGGTGGCCTCTTCTTCTTTGAGTGTCTCCAGGACGCGGCGACCGTATTCGAAGTAGCGCCGCAAGACAAATTGACGAAGAGTTTCTTGCAGGATGGCGAAGTTATCCGGGAGTCGACCGGGCCATATCTTCTCGCGAATGCGAATTGCTTCCATGACCCGTCTAAAAGCGGACTGCTTGAAAAACGAATGACGATTAACTGTGATAACGGCATATCCCATGTTTCGCAGCGTGTTTCGGCGCTCCTCGTCAATTGACTGCTGCCCGGGCTCGTCGTGGTAAAAGCCGTTGTATTCGATATCGGTCATCGAATTTTCGAGCAGCGCGTCGAGGTAGAAAACCGTCCGTCGCGTTAGGGCGGCGTATCTTTTGGGGACTGGGATCGGATAATCCGTTTTGATAGCGCGTATGGCTAAGCCGCCCATTGACTTGGGCATTGTCAGCATCATGACAAACGCCGTTTCGAGTGGGGAGCGACAGCCTTCGCGTACATAAGAAAGTGCCTTAAGCGCTTTATTAGATCCACGATACCCCGATGCCTCTGAAAAGAAGGCTCTGAGCTCTTCAACGCTGGTTAGGGCTGGGCGCTCGCGATATTGAGTTTCGTCGGACGTTCCAAGCGCGTAGGAGCCGCAGATTTCAAAGTAATACTCAACGAGCTCCGAAAGGTTGAGGTCGGCTGTTGCTTCTAACGCGCACAGCTTGATATCGACGAGGTAGACGTTCGGCTCGAGTTCTAGGTAGCTTTCTGCATCAAACGCATAGCGCGTGCAGTGGCAGATGCAGCCCTTGCGGTGCCTTTTGGCATTATTGGAAAACGTCAGCACATGGATGCGTTCAGAATCGACATTCTTTCTGTTGAGCCATGCTCGTGCTGCTTCCAGGTCGGACGTGGTCGGCGCAGACACCCTGATCTTTTCCATAGGTATGGGACCGGTCGCGTAGCTTGCGAGCGAGTTGGCTGTTTGGTATACGGCGCGTGCCGTGGTATGTGACAGAATGATTCCCATACGCGCATGATGGCATAGCGGACGCCGCATACGCCCGAAACTTCGGGCAACGGTATTGGGGCGCGGCTTATCTTCTGCGAACGGTGGGTTTTTGAGCTGTCGTATTGAGGGAGCAGCTTTGGCTGGGGAGGTTTCTGCCGGCTGCCCCTTTTTGATGAACTTTAGTTGCGGATTCGTAGCTTCTAAGCGTTTTTGCCGACCGCTCAGATGCCTCACCAACATAATTTGAGTTATTCGGCCTTATCCTATACTAATGGCGCGATCGCAACGTCCTATTCGAATTGATTCAGGTAGATTTATGGGGCTTGGTTGCGAAATTAAGGCGATTTTAGCTTCGATTGCGGTTCAAGGGGCCTCGACTAGTGGTTCAGCTGGCCGAACAACTGGAAAAATGTAGGTGGGCCAACCTGCCGACTATGTGAAGCACGCATATTTGCTCGTTTTGATGAAAACTAGAGTGCAGCCATAAGGCTGCGCCCTAGTTTACTGCGTGCCGGT
>CALGZY010000225.1 GCA_937934355.1 uncultured Collinsella sp.
CCGCAATGTGGCTGCCAAGGCTGCACCCGACCCTGCGGGCGTGGTGTACGAGGGCCTGCTGTCCAATACGGTTGAAGGCGCGACGGTTGAGCTGTGGAGCGCCGACAATGCGGCCGGTACCAATGCGGTGCGTTGGGATGCCGAGGAGTATGAGCAGGACAATCCGCTTGCAACGGGTGCGGACGGCGCGTACAACTGGAATACGCCGACCGGCTGGTATCAGGTGCGCGTGACCAAGGACGGGTATGAGGAGGCGCGTTCGGCTTGGCTGCGCGTGCCGCCGATTCAGACTGAGGTGAACATTGGCTTGGTGTCGACGGCGGCGCCCGAGGTGGCCTCGGCCCATGCCTATACCGATTGCATCGAGGTTGAGTTTGCGCAGTATATGGATGCGAGCGACGATGCCCTGGTCGCATTGCGCGCGCAGGGCTTGGGCGACGTGACGTATACGTGGCTCGACAAACAGGACGATCCCAATGGCAAGCCGCTATCGCGCGTGCTGCGTATTCGCTATGCCGATGCGCGTGAGGCGGGCTCGACGGTGGCGTTTGAGCTCGACGGTGCTCGCAACTACGCCGGCGCGGCCATGGCGCGCTGGGCAAGTGGCGAGCTTGTCGTGGGCGTTCGTGCCGACAAGCTCAAGCTCAACGTGGAGCGGGCCGTGACCATGCTTGAGGGCAGTGACTTTGAGCTGGTGGCGCACGTGACCGATAAGGCGGGCAAGCCGTTTGCGGGCGCAAGGGTTAGTGTTGGGCTGGAGTCCTCGGCTATCTGCTCTGTCGATGCCACCCAGGCCGTGACGGGCGAGGATGGCGCGGCGACGTTTGTGCTGCATGGTGCTCTGCCCGGTTTGACGACGTTGACGGCGGCGGTGGACGGCACGGCGCTGTCCAAGCAGGTCGATGTTCGCGTGTCTGCCGAGGCAGTGCGACCGGCGCGACCGGTGGCGACGATTGGTGCGACGACGTTTGGTGCATGGTCGCCCAAGGAGAATTACATTACGGTTCCCAAGGGCACGAAGCTGGAGCTTTCTGCCGAGGATGGCACGACGATTTGGTACACCACCAACGACACCTGCCCCTGCCGTGACGAAGGCCGCGTAAAGTACACCGAGCCTATTGCGCTCGATAGCAACATGTATGTGCGCATTGCGGCACAGCGCCCTGGCATGTCATACAGCGAGTATTCCGAGCGTCTGAACATTACGATTACGGTGACCGATGAGGCGGCGCCTGAGCCGACGCCCGATCCCAGTCTGAAGCCAGAGCCCGAGCCGACGCCTGACGGCGGCGAGCAGGGTGGCGGTACGGATGGCTCTGGTGGCGCCGGGGTCCCTGCGGGCGGTTCGACTTCGACGACGACCACGGTGACGACGAACAAGTCCAAGGGTAAGGGCAAGAACGGCAAGAAGTCCGGTGGCATGGAGCTCGCCAGCACGGGTGACTCCGCCGCGATGACGGTCGCTGCTCTGAGCATCGCCGGCGCAACCGTTGCCGCGGCCGGCATCGCTGCGACCAAGCGCCGCAAGCGCTAAGTTTTGGCGACAGCGCCCATCCTCGGCTTTAGCAAAATCTCAATCTGTAACACCAAGCCAGATATTTGGGTTCCAGGTGTTACAGATTGAGATGAACTGTTCAGCCGCCAACCTAACGTCTCGATCTGTAACACATAGCGAGGAATTTGGCCTCTAACTGTTACAGATTGAGATAAAGAGGCGGCGGGCGCAATATCTCGATCTGTAACAGTTACGATGCTCAACAGGGCCTAACTGTTACAGATTGAGACAAAACGACCGACCAGGCCCCAACCACCACAAAGGTGCCTGTTCCCATCGTGGTGGTCGGGCGGCCGGCATAGAAAAAGTCCCCGCCGGGCGTGTGCTCGACGGGGACTTTGCCGTTTGATGGC
>CALGZY010000226.1 GCA_937934355.1 uncultured Collinsella sp.
AGTGGAAGACGCGCTCTTACGGGAGTTCGCGCGCTAGGCGCTCGCCGCGCCTGCGTGCCCTCCCGCCCGCGAGGAGGAGCGCCTCGAGCAAGCTCGAACCGTACAAGACCGTCATCCGCCAATAGCTCGAGGACGACGCCCGGAACTGGCGCAAGCAGCCCTTCAATAAGTTGCGGTGAAATAGTGTCTGTTTTTGCTGCTAGATAGCATATTCAGTCCCTAATTCACCGCAACTTGTTGGTGGTGGCTTACTGGTAGCGTAGGCATTCCACCGGGTCGAGCTTTGCTGCGCGGCGAGCGGGATAGAAGCCAAAGATTACGCCGATGCCGACCGATACGGCAAACGCGCTCAACACTGTCGTAATGGAGAAGCTTGGCGTGATCGTCCCGGTAGCTCCAAACTCGCTCATGATGCCCGAGCTTGCGGCAAAGAACGTGAGGCCCCATGCCAGCAGATAGCCAATCAGGACACCTAGCAGTCCGCCGGTGACGCACAGCGCCGAGGACTCGGCCAAAAACTGGGCGGTGATATCGCGACGACTTGCGCCCAGAGCGCGGCGGATGCCGATCTCGCGGATGCGCTCAGTCACGTTGGTGAGCATCATATTCATAATGCCGATACCGCCGACAAGCAGCGAGATGCTGGCGACAGCACCCATGATGAGCGAGAATGCGCCCATAAAGGAGTTGAGTGCATCGATAGCGCTTTTCATGGAGGTCGCCGATACACTGTCGTACTCATCATCCTCCGCGATGCCCTTCATCGCGCGCACCTTGGACTCGATGGTTTTGCAGAGCTCATCCATGTCCGTGCCCTCGGCGGCGAGTGCCGTCACGCTGGGGAATGAAGGATTCTCGTCGCCAAACAGTCCGGAGATGGTTTCGCGTGACATATACAGCGTGAGCGAGCCCATGGAGTCGCTGCCACCATCAATCACGCCTACAATCTGCACCTCGCCGTTGGACACCTTGATGGTTTTCCCCAGCGCATCCTGTTCGTTGCCGTAAAGCTGATCGGCGCCGTTGCGGCTGATGAGCGCCACGCGCGAGCCTGATTGGGACTCGGCCTGGGAATAGGTTCGCCCCGCAACGAGCTTGCTGGCCCCCACGGCGTCGAGCATGTCGCTATCGACGCCCTGCGCCATGACGGTATAGCTTTTATCGCCGGTCTTGTACTCGGTGTACGCGCTGTCGACAATTCCGATCTGCTCTATCTGCGGCACTAGTTTTTGAAGCTTCTGAACGTCAGAATCGGTGAGTTCTTGCGACGAATAGATTTGCACCATGCGTGCCGCATTGAGGCCCAGGCTGTTGACCAGGCTGTTTTGGATGCCGCCGATGAGCGAAGTCATGGCGATAACCGAGGCGATGCCGATGACAATGCCCAGGATGGTGAGCAGGCTGCGCCCCTTGTTGGCCTCGAGCGAGTGAAGGGCTTCCTGGATGAGATCGCGGGCGCTCATGCCATCTCTCCTTTCGGCGGGTTGGCGGAGGCGGAAATCATGGGCAGGCTATCCACGGCGCTGCGCAGGGTCCGCGGTGCATGTGGAATATACGCGCCATCGTGAATGCGACCGTCGCGGATGGTCACGGCACGGTCGGCCTCGGCGGCGATGCCGGGGTCGTGTGTGATAAGCACGATGGTTTTGCCGCGCTTCTGGAGCTTATGGAAGGTCTCCATCACAAGCGCTCCGGTAGCGGAGTCCAGGTTTCCCGTCGGCTCATCGGCCAGGATGATGGGCGGGTCATTGACGAGGGCGCGCGCGATTGCGACGCGCTGCATCTGGCCGCCCGAGAGCTCGGATATGCGGTGGTCCCAGTGGTCGACGGGCAGCGTGACAGCCTGCAGCGCGTGAACGGCGCGCATTTCGCGCTGGCTACGGGGCACATTGGTGTAGGCCAGCGGCAGCATCACGTTTTCGATAACCGACAGGCGCGGCAGCAGGTTGAAGCTCTGAAAGACAAAGCCAATACTCAGGGCGCGGACTTCGGTGAGCTCGTCATCATCGAGCTCGGCCACGTTGAGCCCTTGCAGGTAATAGTCGCCCGCCGTCGGTTTGTCCAGGCAGCCCAGGATGTTCATGAGCGTTGATTTGCCCGAGCCCGAGGGGCCAGTGATAGCGACGAATTCGCCGGGATTTACCGCCAGGCTCACGTTGTGCAGGATGTGGGCGCAACCTGCCTCGCTCTCAAAGATGCGGTGCACGTTGCGGATGTCGATAACGGGACGCATTACATGTCCTCATCGGCAGACATACTGCCAGAATCTGCGCTGTAGCCGCCGTCAGCCGTTGCGTCCGCTCCGGTGTCCATGACGAGGGTGTCGCCATCGCGCAGCTTGGTAACCGGCACGTTGGGGTTGATCTCGTTGCCCTGGTCGTCGCGCTTGACCTGCGTCTTGCCGACTACGGCTTCGTTGTCGTTTTGCGTCACGACGGTCACCTTCACGCGACGGGATTGCTTGCCCTCGTCGTCGGTTGCCACGTTGACGTAATAGTGTTCGCCGTCTTCGGTCATGAGCGCCATCGTCGGCACCATCACCACGTCGTCGAGCTGCTCGGTCACCACCGATACCTCGGCCGTCATGCCCGGCTTCAGGCGCGCGTCGGGCGCCTCGATGAGAATGTCGACGTTAAAGGTTACGCTGCCGCCGCCGTAGCTGGAGTCGGAGTTTGCCACCGAGGCGATGGCCGTGACCGTTCCCTGACTCACGATATCGGGAAACGCGGGATACGTAACGTTGGCACTCTGCCCAACGGCGATCTTGGCGATGTCCTTTTCGCCCACCTGCACGGTCACCTTCATCTTGGATAGGTCGGCGATCTGCATGCACTGCTTGCCGCCACTCGTATCGCTTTCGCCCATGATCATGCCGCCTGTTACCGTGGCGCCCACCTTGGCGTTGAGCTCCACGATGCTGCCCGAGCTCGGGGCCGTGACCGTACGGCTGGCGGCCTTGGCGTTCGCCTGATCGAGGTTTGCCTGGGCCGATGCGAGGCTGCGCTGCGCGGCCGATACGGCGTTCGTGTCCGCTGATGCGGCGGAGATGCCAGCCGCGGCAGAAGCTCCATCGACGTCCGTCGTTGGGGCGGCCTGTGCGGCAGCTGCGGCTTTCTGCGCGTTGGTGAGGTCTTCCTGAGCGGCCGCAACTGCACGCTGCGCCTCGGCAACATTGCGATCGAGCTCGTCGTTTTTAATGGTCATAAGCACGTCGCCCTCGTTGACGGATTGGCCTGCCTGCACGTTGATCGAATCGACCGTACCGTCGACAGAAGGGGAGACCACTGCGGACGAAATAGGCTTGAGCTGGCCTTTCGCCTCGACGGTCGTGGAAAACGTGCCCTCGGTCACCATGTCGGTCACAGGCCCGCTAGCGCCCTGTGGCTGCGCATTGATAACAAGGGTTGCGACAATGGCAATGAGCGCGATGGCGCCCACGACGCCGGCGGCAATACCGCGTCGAATCAGCTTTTTGCGTCGACGTTCGGCACGTTTTGCCTTGAGCTTGGCATATGCCTCTTCATCGGAAATCTCGGCCGTATCGTTTATGCGTTCGTTCTGCTTTTCGGCATGAACGTCTGTAATCAGAGGAATCGTTTCGGTGGCACCTTCGGGCGTGTTCTCGGTATCATCCGGGCCCGGTGTGATCGTGGGGACATTCGGCATAGCGTCTCCTTTATAGAAAGAACCTCGTTAAGTATATACGCCCACCGGTTGGGGCGGGCGCATGGGACGGTTTCTTTCGGAACTGTTAGATTGGTCGCAGCGGTTCCACGTTGTAGGAACGCGCGCGTTGCACTACGAGTGGACAACCACGCACAGACCGACTTTGATGCAGTCGTGAAGTGCCTTGGCGTCTGCCAGGCGCAGGTTGATGCAACCGTGGCTGCCGCACCACTTATAGGACTCGGCATTATCGAAGCTCTTGTCGTTTTGCCATGTAGCGTCGTGGAAGCCGATCATGTTGCCCTCAAACGGCATCCAGTAGCTCACCGGGCTCTCGTATTTGGGCTTACCGGTCTCGGGGTCCTTGGCTCCGATCAGGGTGCTGCCGCCGTCGTTGCTGTTGATTTGCCACACGCCCTCGGAGGTGGCGTCTTCGCCCGGTTTGCCGGAAATAAAGTTGGCCTCCCAAACGATATTACCGTTCTCGTCATAGTAGCGCGCGTGCTGCTCGGACAGGTCGACGTCGATATACGCCTTCCAGTCGGGCTCTCCCTTTGCAGTAAAGGTGTCGGCCTTCTGGGAGTACTTGATCTCGATCTCGCCGGTCTGCTTGTTGTTAATGGCGTCCTCGACCTGCTTGGCGAGCGAGCTGCTGTCGATGGACCAACCAAAGTCGCCGCCTTCGACGGCGCACTGCTTGCCATCGGCGCGCGTCCACCAGCGAGTGGAGCCCACGGTATTAAAGCCGTTGGCGAGCTCGGCTGCCCAGCTGCTGATCTGCGACGTATCGAGCGTGGGGTTGGCCGGATCGGCAAAGCTGATCCACTGCAGCACGGAGCTGCCGTCGACCTTTCCGGCATCCTCGCCGTTGAGCTTGAGGGTCACGTTGACGCCCAAGAAGTTGTTGGCGGCATCGCATGCGGCCTGAATCTGATCATCGGTCAGCGTTCCATTGAGCGGCTCATAGGCATCGTTGCCGAGCTTGGAAAGATCTACGGTCTCGGCCAGCGAGGCGAGCTCGAGCTCGGCATATTTAATGACATGCTCGCGGTTGAGTTTTTCGTTGGAGCGCGCCTTCTCGACGGTAAACTTGCCCGCTTGCTCGTCATAGGAGCTATTGGCCTCGAACGTGCCCGAACGTCCTTCGTTAAACTCGTCGATGGCGGCGCCGAGATCCTTCTCAAACTTCTTTTGGTCAAAGGTATCGGAGAGCATGGACAGGTCGACGTCTTGATCAAGATCGACTTCGTTGGTGGTAGCGGTTGTTTTGGTCTTGCCGCTTAAGGATTCCACAAGGCGGACCGGCCATACAAAGGCTTCGTTGTGGCCGATGATCTCTTTTGCGGCAGCTTCACCGTCGACGATGGGTTCATCGGACTCGGGCTGATAGGACCAGCTAAAGTCATCGCCTGTCACGGTGAGCTTATAGTGCTTCCATGCCGAGTTGACCTTGGTGGCGGCAGACGAAGCGTTGGAGAACGAGACGTCGACGCCGGCAATGGTGGTGTTGGGGTATGCTAGCTGCGAAAACGCTACGATGCCTACGATATAGACAATGACGATTAGACCCAGGACGACAAAGAGCGTCGTCTTTTTGCCCGACTTATTGTTGCCGGCGGACTTGCGCGCGGGGCCACGATCGCCTCGAGCGTTCGTCGGGGGCTGCTTGGGCGCATTGCCGTTTGCCTGGCGCTGCTGACGTTGTTGACGCTGCTGTCGCTGTTGGTTCGGGCGTTGGGAAGCGTTTGCTGCACTACGCTGCTGACCGTGGCTCGGCGCGATAGGACGCGGCGACTGAACGCCGCCGGTGTGCCTGCTCGGCTGCTGCGGATCGGGAATCAGTTGAGTTCGATCGTTTTGCGACATCGTATGCATATCCTTCGATTTTCGCCTTGCGGTTCATCGTGTTTTTACTGGGCTTGCATTATAGCGATTGCCCTGCTGTTTGTGGTACGGAAACGGTGGCATTCAAAAGAGGTGGGACATTTGTCCCACCTTTGAGTCGTTCTTTGCCGCTATCCGCACACACCGCATTTTGCACAGGCCGAAAGTGCGGCCGGAGCCTGCGCGATGCCGCCCTTTGCCGTCTCGCGCAGCGTGGCCGGCAACGCGTGGCCCACCGAAAGCATGACATGTGCCATCTGGTCAAACGGCACCAAGCTCTTAATGCCTGCGAGGGCGAGTTGTGCCGAGCTAAAGGCCGCTGCCACGCCGATGGCGTTGCGGTTTTGGCAGGGCACCTCCACGAGGCCACCGACGGGGTCACAAACGAGGCCCAGCAGGTTACTCAGCGCGATGGAACTGGCGTCGAGCGCCTGCTCGGGCGTGCCGCCGAGCATCTGCACCAGCGCGGCGGCTGCCATGGCAGCGGCGCTTCCCACCTCGGCTTGGCAGCCGCCCTCGGCGCCGGCAACGCAGGCGCTTGTGGTGAGGTTGAGGCCGATGGCGGCTGCGCAGTAGAGCGCGTCCATGACCTGCTCGTCGTCGAGCTGCAGGCGATCGGCGAGCGCCAGCACGCAGCCGGGCACAACACCCGCGGATCCTGCCGTCGGAGCTGCGACGATTACGCCCATCGTGGCCGAGCGCTCGAGCACGGCCATGGCGCGGGCTACGGCGTCGGTCTGGACGGCGCCCATCAGGCTCGTGCTCAAATCGTTGCGGCCGGTGGCATCGACGAGTTTGGCCTCGCCGCCGATAAGCCCGCCGAGCGATCGCTGCGGATTGGCGATGGGGGCCGTGGTCTCCTCGCGCATGACGTCGAGCACGCGACGCATGGCGTCGACGGCGTGGGCTTCGCCGGTCAGGCGCGCCTCACGCACGGCCATGACGGCGCCGATGCTGAGCCCCAGTTCCTCGCACGCATCGAGCAGCTGCTCGCCGTCGTCGAAGATCTCCTTGGCCGAGACGCCGGGGGAGAGCGACGAAGCAGAACCGGGGAGCTCGATAAAGGTCGCGTAATCGACATTGTCGAGCTTGCGTAACATGGGGACGACGGTGTCGTCGGGCGCACCGTCGGTCTCAAAGACGGAGTAGGCCTGGCCGCCCACTTCGGTTCGGTAGGTGCGGCAGAAGGCGATGTTCACGTGGGCGTAGGCGAGCAGGTTCGTGAGCGCGGCGAGCACGCCGGGAACGTCCTTGTGCGCCACGAAGAGCGTGGAATACATGCCCGAGATGTCGACGCCGACGCCGTTAATGCGGCTGATGCGCATCTTGCCGCCGCCCAGGCTCTCGCCGCGGACCTGCGCCGTGGCGCCCGTGTCGTCGACCATATCGATGTCGACGGTGTTGGGGTGGATGGAGGCGTCGTCGCCCTTGATGTCAAAGTGATATTCGAGGCCCTGCTCGCGAGCGAGGTCGAAGGCCTGCTTGATGTTCTCGTCATCGGTGTCGAGGCCCAGGATGCCCGCGACGAGCGCACGGTCGGTGCCGTGGCCGCGGTAGGTGTGGGCGAAGGAGTTCCATAGGCCAAAGGTGACTTTGGCGATGCGGCCTTCTAGCAGGCTGGCGGCAACTTGGGCGCACCGCAAGGCGCCGGCGGTGTGCGATGAGCTGGGGCCGACCATGACGGGCCCCAAGATCTCGAATGCCGAGGTCGTAGCTAGTGTTTGCGGCTTGCCTGCCATATGCGCTCCTGTTCTATCCCGTCGTCCCGAGGGGCGGGGCATACTCTGTCCCGCCGTTCCGAGGGCTTTGGTATTTGGTCGCCTGCTCGGGCAGTCCTGCTCGCACGGAGAGCACATTAAGTGCTCTCCGGCTCGTGCGGAACTCGCGACCGACCAGATACCAAAGCCCTCGGAACTTAGGATACATGGTTGGAGTCGCTCTGCTGCGAAATTTATCGGCCTATGACCTATTCCATGTCCCAGGTCGGCTCATCTTCACCACCTTTAAATAAAAAAGAAGTACCGGTTGGAGTCGGTACTTCTTTTGGTGCGTTGTTTCTTGGCTGTAGCTTTTGCCGTTAGCTTACAGGTCGCAGGCTGCTTTGAGTTCTTCGACTCGGTCGGTCTTCTCCCAGGTGAAGTCGGCGTCTTCTCGGCCGAAGTGACCGTAGGCTGCCGTCTTTTCGTAGATGGGGCGACGCAGGTCTAGGTCGCGGATGATTGCGCCCGGGCGCAGGTCGAAGGTCTTCTCTACGGCCTCGACGATCTTGTCCTCGGCAACATGTGCGGTGCCGAAGGTGTCGACCATGATTGAGAGGGGCTTGGAAACGCCGATGGCGTAGGCAAGCTCGACTTCGCAGCGGTCGGCCAGACCGGCGGCGACCACGTTCTTGGCTACCCAGCGCGCGGCATACGCGGCGGAGCGGTCGACCTTGGTGCAGTCCTTGCCGCTAAAGGCACCGCCGCCGTGACGGCCATAGCCGCCGTAGGTGTCGACGATGATCTTACGGCCAGTCAGTCCCGTGTCACCCATAGGTCCGCCCACGACAAAGCGACCGGTGGGGTTCACGTAGATGTCGGCGTTGTCCCACGGCATGTTCTCGGCGGCCATGACCGGGGTGATGACGTGCTCGATGAGGTCGGCCTTGATCTTGCCCATGTCCTCGATCTCGGCGGCGTGCTGCGTGGAGATGACGATGGTCGTGACCTCGACGGGCTTGCCGTCCTCGTAGCGCACGGTGACCTGGGTCTTGCCATCGGGACGCAGGTAGGGCAGGGTGCCGTCGTGGCGCACGGCAGCCAGGCGCTCGGCCAGGCGGCTTGCCAGGTAGTGAGGCATGGGCATGAGGGTCTTGGTCTCGTTGGAGGCGTAACCGAACATCATGCCCTGGTCGCCGGCACCGATCAGGTCGATCGGGTCGGTGGTAGCGCCGGTCTGGGTCTCGAAGGACTCGTCGACGCCCTGAGCGATATCGGGTGACTGCTCATGGATGAGGCTCATAACGCCGCAGGTATCGCAGTCAAAACCGAATTTTGCACGGTTGTAGCCAATGCGGCGGATAACGCCGCGGGCGATTTCCTGAACGTCGACGTAGGCCTGGGTGCGAATCTCGCCGGCGACGATGACGGTGCCGGTGGTCACGAGGGTCTCGCAGGCGCAGCGGACGTTCTCCACGTTGGCGGGCACGCCGTTGGGGGCGATGTAGCCCTGCTCCTGCAGCTCTATTTCTTTGGCGAGGATTGCGTCGAGGACGGCATCGCTGATCTGGTCAGCGATCTTATCGGGATGACCTTCGGTCACCGACTCCGACGTAAAAACAAAGGACCCGTGTTGGGGTGGGATGGAACGAAGTTCTTCTGACATGATTGTCCTTTCAAAAACGTGTCCCGGCGACCGTTACCATTCCGCCGGGCTCTCTATGCAAGGGCACATCATAACGCGTAAATCAAACATTCACACCCTTTCCGCACCTACTCATTGGGGACAGACTTAAATGACCAGCCGGGACGTTCCTTTTCTGCCGGGGTAGCTAATTTGGGACGGGGCTTTTTTAGCTACCCAATCCGGAGTCATCGGAGCTTGAGACCAACCTCGACATAGGGTAGCTAAAAAAGCCCCGTCCCAAATTAGCTACCCCCGACTGGTCATTTAAGTCTGTCCCCAATGAGTAGGTCGGTGCCCTTTGTGCGGAGGTTGCTTTGATGCTTTATACTGGTGCGGTTAGACATCCATCCTGCAATCGAGGAGATTTCCATGCCATCAGACGTTCGCGTCCGCTTTGCACCCTCACCGACGGGCAAGCTGCACATCGGCGGTGCCCGCACCGCTATCTATAACTGGGCTTTCGCCCGTGCTAACGGTGGCACGTTCATCCTGCGCATTGACGACACCGACCCCACCCGCTCCACCGACGAGAACACGCAGATCATCCTGCGCGCCATGCGTTGGCTGGGCCTGGACTGGGACGAGGGTCCCGAGGTGGGCGGCGACTTTGGCCCCTACGCCCAGACCGAGCGCCTGGACCTGTACAAGCAGGCCGCCCAGAAGCTTTGGGACGAGGGCAAGGCCTATCCCTGCTTCTGCACCAAGGAGCAGCTCGACGCCGACCGCAAGGCCGCGCAGGAGCGCAAGGACCCCTTCCAGGGCTATCAGCGCCGTTGCCGCGATCTTGATCCCGAGGAGGCCCGCCGCCGCATCGAGGCCGGCGAGTCCTACGTCCTGCGCATTAAGGTGCCCGAGGACCGCGGAGACGTCGTCATCCACGACGCCGTCCACGGCGAGGTGACCTTCGACGCCAAGGAGCTCGACGACTTTGTCATCTTCCGCTCCGACGGCACGCCCACGTACAACTTCGCGACCGTCGTCGACGACGCCATGATGAAGATCACCCATGTCATCCGTGGCGACGACCACCTGTCCAACACCCCGCGCCAGGTCATGGTCTACGAGGCCCTCGGCGCGCCCGTGCCCACGTTCGCGCACATCTCCATGATCCTGGGCGCCGACGGCAAGAAGCTCTCCAAGCGCCACGGCGCCACCTCGGTGGAGGAATACCGCGACGCCGGCTACCTGTCCGACGCCTTCGTTAACTACCTGGCGCTGCTCGGCTGGTCGCTCGACGGCGAGACCACGATCATCCCACGCGATGTCCTGGCCAGCAAGTTCTCGCTCGACCGCATCTCCAAAAACCCGGCGACCTTCGACCCCAAGAAGCTCGATTGGGTTAACGCCGAGTACATCAACGGCATGTCCGATGCTCAGTTTGCCGACGAGATCATGGTTCCCGAGCTGCACGAGGCGGGTCTCATCGAGGGTAATGTCGAGTACGGCGAGGACTGGATCGACGCGCTTGCCGCCATCGTTAAGCCGCGCACCAAGATGCCGGCCGACGCCGTGACCGTCGCCGCTCCCATCTTCGCTACGGCCGAGACGCTCGAGTATGACGAGAAGTCCGTCAACAAGGGCCTGGCCAAGGAGGGCATGGGTGCCATTCTGGATGCCGCCAAGGCCGCGCTCGAGGGCGTGGACGAGTGGACGGCTGCCAACATCGACGCTGCGCTTGAGCCGTTGCCCGAGCAGATGGACCTTAAGAAGCGCGTGGTGTTCCAGGCCGTGCGCGTCGCCGTCTGCGGCAACATGGTGAGCCCTCCACTGGGCGAGACCATGGCGCTCATCGGCCGCGACGACTGCCTGGCGCGCATCGACCGCGCCCGCACGATGGCGCTGTAGCAGCCGCGTAAACGCACGTATCCGAGCCCCGTTCACCCGAGCGGGGCTCTTGTTTCTGAAGACGAATGGGATGGGAGGTGCTGGGGCCATGGTCGAGCAACTGTCGCTGTTTGGTTCGCCGGAACCGGAGGAGGCTCCGGCCACGCCCGAGCCTGCTGTTGCCCCGGCCAAGTCCGAGCCTGTACCTGAGCCCGTCGCCGCCTACGCGAGCGTAGTCCTGGACATTCCGACGCGTGCGCTGTCCGAGCCATTCGCCTACGGCATCCCGGAAACTCTTGCCTACGAGGCGCAGATCGGATCCACGGTCCTGGTCCACTTTGGTAACCGTGCGGCCGCGGGCTATATCGTCGACATTGCGTCTGAGCTGGGTGACCTGCAGGGCAACAGCGCTCTCGATCCCGCGCGTATCAAGCCTATCGAGGCTATCCTCAGCAAGCCGCTGTTTACCGCAGAGGCCGCCCGTATCGCACGCTGGATGAGCCGCGAGTACGTCGCGACGCTTTCCGAGTGCCTGCGCCTGTTCTTGCCACCGGGTGGAAGCCCGCGCGTGGTCAAAGGCGACGACGGCGTGTGGACTGTCGAGCGCCCTGCCGTCAAACCCATCCAAAACCGCTGGGTCATGCTTACGCCCGAGGGCTTCGACTATACGCCGCCCAAGACAGCGGTTCGCCAACGTCAGCTCATCGAGGCGCTCCAATGCGGCCCGGTCACGACGCGCGACCTCAACCTGCTCTATAACAGCATGTCGGCGACCATCAAGGCGCTTGAAAAACGCGGTGTCGTGGTGGTGGAAGAGCGCCGTGCGTGGCGTGGCTGCAGCGAGCAGACCACGCTGTCCTCGGCGAGCGGTAAGGCTCCGGTGGCACTCACCAACGGCCAGCAGCAGGCGCTCGCGCAGATTGAGCGAGCTCGCCTGGATGCACACGGCGACGTGGTGCTCGTCGATGGCGTCACCGGTTCCGGCAAAACTGAGGTCTACCTCTCCGCCATCGAGCGCGTGCTGGCAGCCGGCCGTTCGGCCTGCGTGCTCGTGCCCGAGATCTCGCTGACGGCCCAGACCGTCGGCCGTTTTCGCTCGCGCTTTGGCGAAACGGTTGCGGTCTTCCACTCGCGCCTTTCGGCCGGTGAACGCTTGGACCAATGGGATATGGTCGCCAGCGGTGCCGCGCGCGTGGTCGTGGGCGCCCGCTCGGCGCTCTTTTGCCCGCTCAGCGACTTGGGCCTTATCATCATCGACGAGGAGCACGAGACCAGTTACAAGCAGGGTTCCAGCCCGCGCTACCATGCGCGCGAAGTGGCGGCCGAGATGGCGCGTCGCTATCGCTGCCCGCTCGCGCTGGGCTCGGCCACGCCTTCTGCTGAGGCCCTCGACCGCTGCCGCCGTGGCACGTATAACGGTGCCACCTGGACGCGCGTCGAGATGCCCGAGCGCCCGGGACACGCCGTGCTGCCGACAGTCCGCATTGCCGACCTGCGCCGCGAGTTCTCGCACGGCAGCCGCTCTATGTTCTCAAAACCGCTGATGGAAGGCCTGGAGCGTGTGGTCGAGCGCCGCGAGAAGGCCGTGTTGCTGCATAACCGCCGTGGCTTTGCGCCGTTCCTTATGTGCCGCGAGTGCGGCTGCGTCCCCACCTGCAACCACTGCTCCACCGCGCTTACGTATCACGAGCGCACGCACACGCTGCAGTGTCACACATGCGGTTCGTCTTGGCGCGTGCAGCCGTATCCCGCGCCCACGAGCCGTTGCCCCAAATGTGGCAGTCGCTACCTGGCAAAAATGGGCTTGGGTACGCAGCAGATCGAGGACGCACTGCACCAGATGTTGCCCGAGGACGTCGCCATTATTCGTATGGATGCCGATTCCACGCGCGGCAAGGATGCGCACAAAAAGCTGCTTGAGAAGTTCGATGCCGCCGATTGCGCGGTGCTGCTGGGCACCCAAATGATCGCAAAGGGCCTCGACTTTCCCGAGGTCACGCTCGTGGGCGTGGTCAATGCCGACTTCGCCCTCAAGCTGCCGGACTTCCGCGCAGGGGAGCGCGCCTACGATCTGCTGGAGCAAGTCGCCGGCCGTGCCGGTCGTGGTGATCGCCCCGGCGAGGTCATCATCCAGACCTACCTGCCCGAGGACCCGGTCATTCGCGCCGTCGCTGAGCATGACCGTTCGATCTTTACCGACTACGACCTGGACCAGCGCCGCGACGCGCTGTACCCGCCTTTTGTTCGCCTGGTCAACATCTTGGTGTGGTCGGCGAACCGAGACGAAGCACAGGACTACATCGGGCGCATTGCAAAGCTCCTCAAGCGCCGTTGGCATGCTGCCGCGCCCGACTTTTTGCAGGCGGGGAGTGCCGTGCCGCAGGTGCTGGGCCCGGCTTCGTGTGTAATCGAGAGAGCCAAGGACCGTTACCGCTTCCATCTGCTTGTGAAGTCGCCCGTGGGGTACCATGTCTCTGATGATATCGACGCCTGCCTCAAAGAGGTGGGCTCTGTGCGCGGCGTGAGCGTGAGCGTTGACGTCGACGCCTATGATTTGATGTAACAACCCGAAAGGATGGCCATGGAAGCCAACGGAATCGTACTGTCTCCCGACCCTCGTCTGCGCCAGGAGTGCGCCGTCATCGAGGAGATCACCCCGGTGATCGAGGCGCTTGCCGAGAAGATGAAGAAGATGATGTTCGAGAACGGCGGTTGCGGCCTGGCTGCCCCGCAGATCGGCGAGCTCATTCAGCTCGTCACCATCGACTGCGACTACAGCGACAAGAACGACTACGACCCCTACGTGCTCATCAACCCTGTCATTGTTGAGCAGAGTGACCATCTTGTGCCCTTTAGCGAGGGCTGCCTTTCCATTCCTGGCATTAGCTGCGAGATCGAGCGTCCTGACCATGTCGTCGTCGAGGCGTACGACTTGGACGCCAACTTGATTCGCTATGAGGCTTCGGGCGACCTGTTCTGCGTGTGCCTGCAGCACGAGATCGATCACCTGCACGGTAACACCATGTTCGAGCGACTGAAGCCGATGCAGAGGCTCAAGGCAGTCAAGGAGTACCAGGACGCCCTGGCCCGCGGCGCTCGACCGGGCGAGACGGAGTAGGTTTGTCCGTCACCGGGGCGCCCGCCTATATCATCCCGTGCTTAAACATTCTCGCTGCGCTGCGAAACTGCGCGCGGGACGATATGTGGGCGCTCAGCACCGGGGACTGCGTTGTTCTGGCTCGGTTCGCCCGGGTGCCGTTGGGCCAGGGAGGGGCGTCTTTGCTGATAATTGCTTTGCTGAAAGAGCTGCTTTTATTGCGGCTCTTTCTTTGGTTTTGGGTATATTTGTTCTTGTTGAATTGTTATTGCGGATGGGCTGGTGACTCGGCTTTCCGCTGTTAATTTGTAGCCGTCTCGGCTTTGGTTGAGGGGAGACGTTCTTTATGCGTATTGTTTTTATGGGTACGCCTGATTTTGCTGTGCCTTCGCTTACTTCGCTTGTTGAGGCTGGGAACGAGATTGCACTTGTTGTTACTCGTCCCGATGCTGTTCGTGGGCGTGGTAAAAAGTTGGAGCCGTCTCCTGTTAAGGCTAAGGCGCTTGAGCTGGGGTTGCCAGTCGTTGAGGCCAATCGTATGACGCCGGAGGTAGTTGAGGCGCTCCAGGCTGCAGATGCCGATATTTTCTGTGTGGCTGCCTATGGCTGCATTTTGCCCGATGAGGTGCTGCAAATGGCGCCGCTTGGTATTGTGAATGTTCATGCGTCCTTGCTGCCTCGTTGGCGTGGTGCTGCTCCCATTCAGCGTGCCATTCTTGCTGGTGATGAAGTTGCTGGCGTTTCCATTATGCGCATTGGACATGGCGTGGATACTGGTGCTTATTGTGCTCAGGCTTCCACGTCGGTTGCCGGTAAGCATGCTGAGGCGCTGACCATGGAGCTTGGTGAGCTTGGCGGCAAACTGCTTGCCGATACGCTTCCTTCTCTTGCCGATGGCACCGCCGTGTGGACTGAGCAGGATGAGTCGCTCGTCACTCATGCTGCCAAGATTTCCAAGCCGGAGATGCGTCTGGATCCGCAGATGGCTGCGCTCGATTGCGTGCGTCATGTGCTCGCTTCGTCCGATACCGCGCCTGCTCGTTGCGTGATTGCCGGCAAGACCGTGCGTGTGCTCGATGCTGCGTCGGCTGATGTGTCGCTTGGCGAGGGCGCTGTTGCCGTTCAAGCCAAGCGCGTCTACCTTGGCCTTTCCGATGGCTCGGTTGAGTTGCTCGAGGTTAAGCCAGATGGCAAGCGTGCTATGGCCGCTTCCGCCTGGGCTGCTGGCCTGCAGGGCGCCGATCTTTCGTGGGGTGTTTTGTCATGAGCAAGTTGTCTCCCGCGCGTAAGCTTGCGCTCGATGTGCTGATGGAGGCCGATCGCCGCGGCATGTATGCGCGCGACGTGCTGTCCTCTCGCGCATCGGCCAAGGCTATTGATCAGCGCGATTCCGCTTTTGCCGCCCGCTTGGCGCTTGGTGTGGCCGCCACGCAGGGTATTTTGGACGAGCTGCTCGACCAGTTTCTCGATAAGCCTAAAAAGGTTGCGCCGCGTGTTCGCATGGCGCTTCGTATCTCGGCCTTCGAGATGCTCTATCTGCATACGCCTGGCCGCGTCGCCGTAAGTCAGGGTGTTGAGCTGGTTCGCTGCGGTGCTAAGTCCGCCGCTGGCTTGGCCAATGCTGTACTGCATAAGGTTGCGAACAATGTTGAGGACTTTGCTACGGCATCCGATGTGGATGAGTCTGAGCGACGCCTGGTACGTCTGTCGCGCCTGATGGGTCTGCCGCGTTGGCTGTGCGCTCGTATTATGGCTTCGTTTGACACGCCAGAGGGTGCGCTCAACTTTGCCGGTAACTTGGCACCTGCGCCGCTGGCTTTGCATGAGAACGCCTTTACGACTAAGCCTGATCCGTATATCTCGCAGCTCGTCGCGCCTGTCTTCCCGGGCTGCCATGCCCCGGTTGATGCCCAGGTTACCGTTGCTTCGGGTGTGTTTGAGCGTGCTGCCGCGGTGGCATCTGATCTCAACGCGCAGCTTATCGCCACGGCAGCCACGCGCCCTGGAAGCTGCCTTGAGATTGGTGCCGGTCGTGGCACCAAGACCTATGTGATGATGTGTCAGGCCAAGCGTGTGGGCTATGAACGTCAGCATACGGCGCTTGACCTGCATGATCGTAAATGTGATCAGAATCTCGCGCGCCTGCATAAGGCGGGTATTACGGGTGTTCGCACGGTCTCGGGCGATGCTTGCGAGCTTGATGAGGTGCTCACATCGTTTGATGCCATGCTCGGCGAGCCGGTTAAGTTCGACACGGTCTTTATCGATGCGCCGTGCTCGGGCACCGGAACCATGCGTCGTCATCCCGAGATTCCGTGGCGTCTGACCGAAAAGGATGTGACGGTTGAGCTGCCCAAACTGCAGCTTACGATGCTCAAAGAGGCCGCTGCGCGCGTGGTTGCCGGCGGCGAGCTCATCTATGCGACGTGTTCTGTCTTCGACGAGGAGAACACGCAGGTGGTGGAAGCGTTTCTCGCTTCTCCCGAGGGTGCCGGCTTTAGCGTGTCGCCGCTCTCCGATGCACAGATTCTGCAACTTCCCGAGTTCGATCAGGCCAAGAAGCTCGTATCCGTACGCCAGAACGATCGAGGCATCTTCCAAAGCGTGCCGGTAAACGCCGACTCCTACGACGGCCACTTCTGCGCCAGGCTGGTCCGCAACTAACTACTAATTTGCGGTGAAATAGGGATTGAATAGCGGCTTAAGCCCGCCAAACAGTCCTTATTTCACCGCAACTCAGGATTTTTCTGGAACTGGGATTAATAAATCGGGTATGAAAGTAAGCGGTTGGGTTTGGTAAGTTTCTGGATGCATGAACCGCTCGCAGATTTAATATTGAGGGGTTAAAATGAACGAACTTAATAGTGACAAGATTGACAATCCTGAAGATAATACTCAGGAAAATGAAGAGGTTGAGAATTCTTCGATTAAAAAGCGGGTAATTATTGGTGCCGGTATTGTTGCTTTGCTCATTGCTGGTTGTGTCGGTGGTTATGCTGGTTACAATTACAAACAAGCATGTAGTGAACATAATCAGCAGGTTGAAGTTTTGTATTCAAAGGCTAGCGATAGTGTTGCTGCCTTTAAGGTTGATCCTGGGCTACTAACTTTTGAGCAACGTCTTGATACCATTAAAAATGCTCAAAATAATAAAGAGATTTTGAATAAAGAAATCTCTAATGACAGTTTTAAGTATGCGGATGGCACTTCCCCTGATTGGACGAAGTTGCTCAATAAATACGATTCCATTATTAAAGGCTGCCGTAAGGCTCAAAATAATGAGTGGAATACTTCTCTAGTTGATCATGCTAATTTTGATGTGAATTTTACTGAAGATACTGACTCTCTCCAGCAGCATATTAATAGCCTCAATGGTCTTCTTAATGATATT
>CALGZY010000227.1 GCA_937934355.1 uncultured Collinsella sp.
AAACTTTTTTGTTGACCATGGCTTACTTTCGTGTATAAGTTTTCCTAGGCTAACAGTTTAGATCCGTAAGGAGCGACGTGACTCGAACCATAGACATCCCAACGTTTCAGGCAGCAGTCGTGCGCAACTGCTCCCCCACGCTCGCGGGCATCAAGCCGGCATCGCTCTTTACCTATCCAGGCACCTACGCCCACGGGGACGGCTCGACCGCAACAGAAACCATCGCAGAACGCCGAGCACGCCTGCTCAACGTTATCGCCCAGTGCAACCGCGAGCTTGACCCGCTTGGCATCCACCTGAGTGTTTTGGTCTGGCGGCCCTGCGGAGCGCTCGTGTACGTGTACCGAGCCAAAAGCCTCACCACCTATTTCGCGGACCCTCGCGCCAAAACGGCGCTCGCCTCGGAAGGCTACGACACGAGAGACCTTTCGACATGCCTTGTGCATTTGGCATCACGCATCACGCTCGCGAGTAATAACGTCGCGGAATGCGCCTGTAGCCAGACTCGATGCGCACTACCCCAGCAAGCTAGCTGCAGCAACGACTGCACCTGCGAGTTTCCGCACGAAATAGGCTACTTCCTAGGATATCCCTACGACGACGTGCACGAGTTTATCGTCCAGCGCGGCGAGAACTATAAGGTCTTTGGGGCCTGGAAGGTCTACGCAAATGTCGAGCAGGCACTTGCGACGTTTGATGCCTACCGCGCCTGCACCCAATACTTCACCTTTGTCTATCAGCAGGGCTACAGCTTGGCGCAACTTGCCCAGGCAACCCGATAGAACATAGAAGCCGTGGCAACCTGCCGCACAACTGAAAGGACTCAACATGAGCAAGATCGCCGTCGTCTACTGGAGCGGCACGGGCAACACCGAGGCCATGGCAAACCTCGTTGCCGAAGGTGCAACCGATGCCGGCGCCGAGGCAGAGGTCATCTCCTGCGCCGACTTCCCCGCAGACAAGGCCGCTGGCTATGACGCTATCGCCTTCGGCTGCCCCGCCATGGGTTCCGAGGAGCTTGAATATGATGAGTTCCAGCCCATGTGGGATGAGGTCAAGGAGACCCTCGGCGACAAGAAGGTCGTCCTCTTTGGCTCTTATTCGTGGGCCGAGGGCGAATGGATGGACAACTGGAAGGCGGACGCCGACGAGGAGGGCGTCAACGTCGTCGATTCCGTCATCTGCTACGACGCCCCCGATGATGAGAGCGAAGCGGCCTGCCGCGCCCTTGGAGCCGAGCTCGCCTAGCGGCAATGAGCTCCGCCCGCAACGCGCATTGCAACAAAACACATTCGCGTCCCAACAAAAACGGGAGCCGGATCACATCCGGCTCCCGTTTTCTGCTATGTCAGTCATATAAAGCGGCTACGAGATATTGCCCAAGAACGCCTTGGTGCGCTCGCTCTTGGGGTGGTCGAAGACCTCGCTCGGCGTACCCTCTTCCACAATGACGCCGCCGTCCATAAAGACGACGCGGTCGGCGACATCGCGGGCAAAGCCCATCTCGTGCGTCACGACGATCATGGTCATACCGTCGTGCGCCAGGTCGCGCATGACGCCCAGAACGTCGCGCACGAGCTCAGGGTCGAGCGCCGACGTGGCCTCGTCAAAGAGCATCACATGCGGGTTCATCGACAGGGCGCGGGCGATGGCCACGCGCTGCTGCTGGCCGCCCGAGAGCTGGCTCGGCATAAAGTCGATGCGCTCGGCCAGGCCGACCTTGGTCAGCTCCTCGACGGCGATCTTCTCGGCCTCTTCCTTGCTGCGCTTGAGCACCTTTTGCTGCGCAAGCATGACGTTCTTTTTGACCGACAGGTGCGGGAACAGGTTGAACTGCTGAAACACCATGCCCAGGTGCGTGCGCACTTTGTTGAGGTCGACGCCCTTGGCACACACATCCACGCCCTCGACGACAATCGAGCCGCTCGTGGGATGCTCCAGGCGATTGATGCAGCGAAGCATCGTCGACTTGCCCGAGCCTGAGGGGCCCAAGACCACAACGACCTCACCCTTGTGCACATCCAGATCGATATCGCGCAGGACCACGTTGTCCCCAAAGGCCTTCTGGAGGTTCTTGATGCTGACGACGACCTCGTTCGAGTTATTGGTTTCGCTCATGATAGGACCTCCTTACAGACCGGCGATGTGATCGGCGGGCGTCGCGACAACCTGTCCGGCGCTCTTGGCGGGACGCTTCTTCTTGGTCTCGGCCGTGCCCAAAAGCCTCGCCTCAAGACCGCTCACCAAGCGAGCGAGCGGCAGGGTGATGACCAGATAGAACAGGGCGGCAACCACGTACGGTGTAATGGAGCCCGTCGTGGCCACGATGGTACGGGCGTTCATGACGATCTCGACCACACCCACGGCGGCAAGCAGCGACGTATCCTTGTAAAGCAAGATAAACTCGCTGGTCAGCGTAGGCAAAACATTACGGAACGTCTGCGGAATCATGACATAGAGCAGCGTCTGGAACGCGTTCATGCCCAGCGAACGCGCAGCCTCGTTTTGGCCCTTGGGGATCGATTGAATACCGGCACGGAAGATCTCGCATAGGTACGCAGACGAGTTCATGGCCATGACGATAACGCCAAGCACGTAGTCATCAACCTTGACGCCGGCCAACGGCAGACCGAAGAACGCGATATAGATCTGCAGGAACGCCGGCGTACCGCGGATGATATTCACATAGATGCCGGCGAGGCAGCGCAGGATGCGCGACTTGGAGATGCGCATGAGCGACAAGGCAAAGCCAAAGGGAATTGCCAGCGGAAACGCCACAAGCACGATCGAGAGCGACATAAGGAAGCCCTTAAAGACGATCGGCAGGCTTTGGACCAAAATGACTGGGTTTAAGAACAGGCGCAGGAACATATTGGAGTTCCAGGCCTCGACCCACGGCTGCTCCTTAAGATCGGCCAGGAAGTTACCGAATGCCGTCACGCCCTTGATCTCCACCGACGGAATCTTGGAAATCTTCTTGGTCGAACCGTCGGCGAGCGTATAGGTGCCGCTAAAGGCCTCTTCGCCGCCCTCGACGGGAAACGTCACGCCGTAAACCTCAACACGGAAAAAGCCGCCGGCAGGCGCCGTCTCGCCAAAGTCGATCTTGAGCGTCTGACCATCAGCCGTGCACGTGGGTTTCATGGGCGTACGATCCATGAGGTCCTCGCCCGAGAGCATCGTCAATCGCGTGTCATCGGTACCAAACGTCGTGCCGTCGACAAACGTCAGCGAAAGACCGCTCAGCTCCTCATCGGCATCGGCCTGGACCTCCCAGGTAATGCGCGTCTCGGTACCGCCGACCACAGCGCTGCCCGAACCGGTGTTGGGTCGGGCGGTAATCTTTGCGGTCTCAAGCGCCTGGGCGGTCGTGGGCGCATATGCCCCCACACACACCAGCGCGAGCGCCACGGCCATGACGCAGACTAGCTTTTGGAGCAAGGCGGGCAGTGGAAAACGCTGCTCCGCGGCCCCTTTGTTCAGTCGAGACAAGGTGGCTCCTATCGTAGAAGTTGCCGGCAAAACGAGACGGAAATACTCTCCGTCAAGAGAAGCGCAAAGGCCCTCTCCGCCAAAACGGAAAGGGCCCGCGCGCAATCAAGTAGTTATTTTACTTGATGTTGTACTTAGCCATGAGGGCGTCAACGGTACCGTCGTCGGTCAGGTCCTTGATGGCCTGGTTGATGTCGTCCTTGAGCTTGGTGTTGCCCTGGTTGATGGCGATGGCGTACTCCTCGCCGGTGCTGATCTGCTTAATGGTCTGGCAGGTGCTGAACTGCTCGGCGGTCAGCTGGCTGGCAACGGAGCGGTTGGTGACTACGGCGTCGCCCTTATCGGACTGCAGGGCGCTGAAGCACTCGGTGGCGTCCTTGTAGGGGACGATCTTGGCCTTGGGGAAGTTCTCCTGGGCAAAGGACTCGGCGGTCGAGCCAGACTGGACGATGATGGTAGCGTCGGCGTTGTTGAGCTTCTCGCTGTAGTTGTCGGCCGTGATGTCGGTGTTATCGACCTTGGTCACGATAGCCTGATCGTCCATGTAGTAGGAATCAGAGAAAGTGACTTCCTTCTCACGCTCGGGCGTGTCGGTGATAGCCGCGATGGAGACGTCATACTTGGCGCCCGAAGCGACACCCGGAACCAGCGTGTCAAAGTCATTGTTGACATACTCGACATCCAGGCCCAGCTTGTCGCCGATAGCCTTGATGAGCTCAAGGTCAAAGCCCTGATAATCGCCGTTGTCATCCTTGTACTCAAACGGAGCGTACTCGGCAGAGGTGCCGACGGTCAGCGTACCGTCCTTGACGAGCGCGTACTCCTTGGAGCCGTCGACCTTCTCGACCTTAGCGTCGTCAGAGCTGCTGGAACCGGCATCAGAACCAGAGGTGGCGTTAGACGAGCCGCAGCCCGTCAGAGCGAGGGCGAGCGCCATAGCGCCCGTGGCGGCAAATGCGCCAAGCTTCTTCAGCTTCATAATCAGTCTCCTTCCGGTGACCTCGTTTGATTCAGAGGTCTGCAAAAACTGTTGGCTATTATGCACCCGGAATTACGAATCTGCAATGAGAAAACTGATTGAAACAAACCCATAACGTGAATGGAATACTCTACTTTGTGACAGTCATTACTGCTGCAATGACCTTAATAGTCTAATTTCAGTTGCATAACCTGCAAGTTCGTTCGGAGTCTCCAAAATAAACGGCAGCGAACGCAAGTGGCCATTCGATACAATATTCTGCATAACCTGCATACCGCCACCAAATTCCTCGCTGCCAAGGTATCCCTTGCCGATGCACTCGTGACGATCTTTATGGGCGCCACAAGGGTTCTTCGAATCGTTGATGTGTACGGCATGCAAGCGATCGATACCCACCACGCGGTCGAACTCGTCGAGTACGCCGTCCAGATCATGGATGATGTCGTAGCCGGCATCGCTCACATGACAAGTGTCTAGGCAAACGCCCAGCTTGGACGACAGCTCGGGGCGTTTGCCGGCAACACCCTCAATGATGAGCGCCAGTTCCTCAAAGCTGCGGCCCACCTCGGTACCCTTGCCGGCCATGGTCTCGAGCAGCACTGTCGTCTGCTGGCCCTCAAACATCACCTGGCACAGGGTGTCGACAATCATCTGAATGCCGGCGTCGGAGCCCTGCCCCACATGCGCACCGGGATGGAAGTTGTAGTAGTTGCCGGGCAGCGCCTCCATGCGCCGCAGGTCCTCTGCCATAGCCTCCAAGGCAAACTCGCGCGCCCGCTCTTTGGCAGAACAGGGGTTGTAGGTATACGGGGCATGCGCCACCAGCGGTCCAAAGTCGTTTTGCGCCATAAGCTCGCGCAGAGCCGCCACGTCATCCATGTCAAGGTCTTTTGCCTTGCCACCGCGCGGGTTGCGCGTAAAGAACGCAAAGGTATTGGCACCAATGGACAACGCCGTCTCCCCCATTGCCCGATAGCCCTTCGTCGTCGAAAGATGACATCCGATTGTCAGCATCTCCAGCTCCCCCTCATCAGTTGCGGTGAAATACGGTCTATTGGTGCCCTATTTTGGCGCAAACAGACCGTATTCCACCGCAAGTTATAAAAGGGGCATCAGAGATGTGGGCCGCCAGGCACCACGGGCGCCGGCGTCATGATCCCCTACGTGTCAGCGCCAAGTCCTAGAGGGCTAGACGAATCGCATCGATGATGTGTGCACAGCGCTGCGTGGCGGCAAGGGGCATGACGGGACTCTCGAGTTTCCCCGCCTGAATGAGCCGCGTCGCATGCTGGATTTCGCCGTAGAAATCATCGATCTCAAACGGGGCATTTATTTCTAGCGTTCGACCGTCGGAATACTTCACATGGGCGAGCTCGGGGCGATGGAGACGCTCGATTTCCAACGAGCCTCGCTCACAGGCAATCGTTAAGCGGCTTTCATATGTTGCTTTGCCGTCGCACACCATATGAATGGGTATACCGCCGACGCTCATACGGATCTCGTCGGCCCAATCGACGCGGCCGCCCGATACGTCACGCCAGCGAACTTCACGGGACGAAACCTCGCACGCGCCCGCGAGCAAATCCTCAAACCAACCGACCGCATAACAGCCCATGTCATATAGACAGCCGCCCTGCAACGGATCAAGCAGATAGCCCGAAGGAGACTCGCCGTAATCGAGCTTTTGCACGCTTTCAATCGAGACAATACGGCCAAGCTCACCCGACGCAAGCAAGTCTTTCACGCGAGTGTGCATCGGGCAAAACCGATTCTTCATCGCCTCCATAAACAGCACGCCGCGCTCGCGAGAGGTGGAGGCAATCGAGAGAGCCTCTTCCTCACTCAAAACGGCCGGCTTTTCGCACAGCACGGCCTTTCCGGCGCACAGCGCGCGACAGGCCCAACGCGTATGCATGCCATGCGGAAGAGCCAAGTAGATTGCGTCGACATCGGGGTCGGCAATCAGCGCGTCATAAGCCGCATCGCCGTTATCGTCGACCGAGGCATGGCCATGCGCAGCATCGATCGAAAACGCTCGGCAAAATTCCTCGACATGTGCAGGAGTGCGGCCGGCCGCAGCCACCAGCCGTGCCCCATCGACCTTCTTGAGAGACGATGCAAATCGATGAGAAATGTGCCCAGCGCCCAAAATGCCCCAACGAACCTCACGCGAATCATTACGTAAACCTCGGTCACCCACGATAGCCTCCCATCAGTTGCGGCGAAATAGTTCCTGCTACCGCCCTATTCTGCCGCAAACAGGAACTATTCCATCACAAGATATAAAAGGGTCATGAGGAGCGTGTTTTGCCGAAGACTTTAAGCATGGCCGTTACGGGGCCCGGCTGGAAGCGTCGGCGCACGTCATCGAGACGCTCGGGGATATCGATATGCTGCGGGCAGTGACGCGCGCATTTGCCGCACTTGACGCAATTGCTCACCAGCTTGGGCTCGCTCGTGCGCACCGCACTCGCCGTAAAGTATTGCGACAGCCCCGTAAACCAGCTGTGCGCATAGCTCGCGTTGTAGGCGGCAAAGCAGCCGGGAATGTTGATACCCTTGGGACATGGCATGCAGTAGCCGCATCCCGTGCAGGGCACGCGATTCGATTTTTCAAACTCATCCAGCACGTGCGCGATCGTGTCGAGCTGGTTGGCAGTCATCGAATTCGGCAACGCGAGGTCTGCCAGTGACGAATTCTCGTCCACCTGCGCGGTATCGGTCATACCAGAAAGCAGCATCGTCACCTGAGGATGATTCCACACCCACGAAAGACCCCAGGCGGCAGGAGTGCGCAAATGCGGGTCACGGGCACTATCGAGCACAGCGCGGGCCCGTGGCGGCAGCTTGCCCGCTAAACGCCCGCCCAGCAGCGGCTCCATCACAAACACCGCGAGCCCGCGCTCCGCAGCCGCCATGAGTCCTGCCGTTCCCGCTTGGTAACGCTCGCCGGCATAGTTGTACTGTATCTGGCAAAAATCCCAGTCATATGCGTCAAGCATCGTCAGGAAATCCACCGCGCTGCCGTGGTACGAAAAACCAATCTGGCGAATACGCCCCGCCGCCTTTTGACACGCGATCCAGTCCTCAATGCCCAACGCCACCACACGTTCCCACTGGGTGGGCGAGGTAATGTTATGCATGAGGTAATAGTCGATATGGTCGGTCCGCAGGCGCCGCAGTTGCTCATCGAAGAACCGGTCGAAATCCTCCGCGCACTTGCACGAAGCATGCGGCAACTTGGTCGCCAGCAACACCCGGTCACGCAGCCCCAAGCGCTCAAGCGAGGCGCCCACGCACGCCTCGTTACCGGGATAGAGATACGCGGTGTCCAGATAATTAATCCCCTGCTCCACCGCACGGGAAATGATGGCATCGGCTGTCTTCGCATCCGGACGTCCCGGCGCACCGGGAAACCTCATGCAGCCCAGACCCAACGCCGAGATACGGTTGCCGCTTTTGGGGTCAACGCGATATTGCACGGCCCCTCCCTTCGCCATCAGCGCCCCGGCAAGGCGAAACACAATGGTCACGCAGCCGAAACATCGTGGAATCGCAATCGAGAACGTATCGTAACGCAGTAGAAATCGAGCTGTCACGGCACCGCTTTAACATCAGCAAAAAGCCCGATGAAAGGAGCCGGGCATGACCACGCGCGAGGACGCCTACCCCTACCCCGGCGAGCAATACATCCTCTCGGTCGACCGCTATCAGATCGAGGTCATGGACCATCTGGACGAGCTTCCCGCCACGGGTGCCGTCATCTTCTGCACCTTCCCCAAGGTCCGCGATGGCGTCGGATACCCCGCCCGCGTCTTTGCGGTCTGCCCTGCAGCGTAGCGTCCAGGCAAACGTTTCTTTTTTATAACAGCCGCCCCGCGCACCCATCAATCACCCCGGCAGCATACAATCCATCAGGCGCCCCTTACGCGGGCGCCTTTTATATGGGGAGATGATTCACATGCAGATCAACAAGGTCGCCTTTATCGGCAAGGGCGGCGTCGGCCTGCTCTACGGCAGCATGATTGCCAAGGCCCTCGGCAATGACGCCGTCCAATACGTTATGGATGACGCCCGTTTTGAGCGTCACGCGGGCGATGCGCTCACCGTCAACGGAAAGCCTTGCGATCTCACGTCCGTCCGTGCCAGCGAGGCAGCGCCCGCCGATCTGGTCATCCTGACGGTCAAGACCACCGGTCTCGACCGAGCACTCAAGACTATGGAGCGTGTCGTGGGGCCCAACACGCTCATCGCCTCGCTGTGCAACGGCATTACGAGCGAGCAAAAGATTGCCGAACGCTTTGGCTGGGAGCATACCGTTCTTGGTATCTGCCAGGGCATGGACGCCGTGTTCCTCAACGGCGCGCTCACCTTTACCAATGCGGGCGAAATCCGCTTTGGCGCGGCGGCCGGCACGGACCCCGCAACCATCACCGCGATCGACGAGCTCTATACGCGCTGCGGCATCGCCCATACCGTCGAGCGCGATATTGCGCACCGCATGTGGGCCAAACTCATGCTCAACGACGGCATCAACCAGACCTGCATGGCCTACGGCGGGACCTACGGAAGCGCCACGGAGCCGGGCTCCGAGCAGCGCCGCTGTTTTGTCTCCGCCATGCGCGAGACGCTTGCGGTTGCCAACGCCGAGGGCGTTGAGCTGACCGAAGCAGACCTGACGCAAATGGTGCACCTCATCGAGGGAATCGACCCCGCCGGTATGCCCTCAATGGCTCAGGACCGCATCGCGCAGCGCAAAACAGAGGTCGAGGAGTTCGCGGGCACCGTCCGCCGCCTCGCGGCCAAGCACGATATCCAGGTTCCGCAGAACGAATGGCTCTATCAGCGCATTCGCGATATCGAGGCAAGCTGGTAGCGCCAACGCGCCGCATTCAACAGCCTTAACAGCAAAACCGCCGCAAGGGAACCTTTCCCCTGCGGCGGCCTTCATCTTCGTCTATGACCGGCGGCCGATCTCACAACAGTTAACGTTGCGACCCCGGCACCTCGTCCTCATCGTCGCGGCAAAGAACCACGCCCGCGCTTCCCAGCAGTGCGGCCGCAATCAGCGCGCCGACCACGATAGGAGCAGTCCCGCATGTCCCCTGCATGCCCGCGACGAGCGCGACCGTGGGACCAAGGCAGCCGAGCATCAACGCGACGGCGGCAACGGCAATATCTCGAGCATTCACAAGACCACTTCTTCCAAGAGAAAGACCTTATTTCTCATGAACTAGTGTGCCCCGCATCCATACGCCCAGCGTACCGCCACGGTAAGGGCTCTGTTAACTCAAACGCGCATAAAGAACGGGCGGCTTTACGTTGCCTAAAAGCTCAGTAAAGACGTCCGCCCATCATGTGCCTATTTTGCTTATGGCAGATTACCAACCGGTGTAGTAGTCGGTGGTTCCGGCAGCGCAGCCGGAGTCATAGACCTTGCAATCACCCTTGGAGCCCGTAAAGGTCGAGCCCTGGGCCATATCGCCCGCGGCAACAACGTAATAGCCGTCGGAATCGCGCCAAAAGCCCTCAGAATCCTGAGTCCATTCGCCCGTGCGATAGTGATAAAGCACATTGCTGCTGTAATAGGTCTCGCGGCGCCCGTTGTAGTTATTGACACCCGCAGAGCGCGTCAGGCCCGATCCGTTCGCATAGGACGCGGCAGACGCGTAGGACGGAGTGTAACCGGCGTTGTAGTACGAAGCCTGGGCGACCTCGGCAGCCTCCGCCTCGGCGGCAGCCTCGAGCGCTTCGCGCTTGGCACCCTCAAGCGCAGTGCGCAGCTCATCGAGCTCGGTCGACTTGGCGTCGACCTCCCCCATCGTCAACAGGCTACCCGCACCGTCGATGCAACCCTGCAGCACAGCGCGCTCGTCATCGGTGGCATAGTCGCCATACATATTCATGATGATCTGAGCGCGCATCTCCAGGGAATCGCGCTTGGCCTCCATCGAGGCGTTCCACTCCTGCATGGAACCATAACCATCGCCGCGATAGTCAACGGGCTGTACCAGCGTCGTCTCGGACGGCGTAGATCCAACCGTATCGGATAGTGTTGCCGCGTGGGCATCAGTTGCACCGGCGCCCGCCAAAAGTGCCACGGTCAGAGCGGCGGAAAGGGCGGCGGCTTTCGGTTTTCGTGAATCGATCCTCATGTAGCTGGAAACCTCCGTAGTGCGTTTTTGCTGCGTTTGAGCTGCGTGTGATTCGATCGCGCTGCATAGTACCCCGAGCAAATCGCGACCTGCGGTTTTACTCAAAAGACGCACGTCAATTGCGTAAAACTCACATCCTCTCAACAGGAGTTTTCCACAACTCGAATGCATAAAGCGTGTCAAAAACCCTGTTTTTGCACCCGCTCTATGCAAAAAAGGCGCCTGTGCAACCATTGTTCGCACAGGCGCCTTGAGCAGGCATTTTATGCAGTTATACCTATCGAGTCGCAAGGGGCCCTTGCACAAGTCGCCTTACTCGTCCAGCGCGGCGAAAGCCTGCTTCAGATCCCAAATGATATCCTCGGCGTTCTCGGTACCGATGGAAAGACGGATCGTGGAGGGCGTGATGTTCTGCTCGGCGAGCTCCTCGGCAGAGAGCTGGGAGTGCGTGGTGGTAGCCGGGTGCACGACGAGCGACTTGACGTCGGCCACGTTGGCGAGCAGCGAGAAGACCTGCAGATGGTCGATGAACTTCCAAGCTGCCTCCTGGCCACCCTTAATCTCAAAGGTAAAGATCGAGGCACCGCCGTTGGGGAAGTACTTCTGATAGAGCTCGTGATCGGGGTGCTCAGACAGGCTCGGGTGGTTCACCTTGGCGACATGGCTATCACCAGCCAGGAACTCAACGACTTTCTTGGTGTTCTCGACATGACGGTCAACGCGCAGCGACAGAGTCTCGGTGCCCTGGAGCAGGATCCAAGCGTTGAACGGGCTGATGCAGGCGCCCTCGTCACGCAGCAGGATGGCGCGGACATAGGTTGCGAAGGCGGCGGGACCGGCAGCCTCGGCAAACGAGACGCCATGGTAGGAGGGGTTGGGCTCGGCGATCTGCTCATACTTGCCGCTCGCCTTCCAATCGAAGTTACCGCCGTCGACGATCACACCGCCCAGCGAGGTGCCGTGGCCGCCGATAAACTTGGTTGCGGAGTGGACGACGATGTTGGCACCATGCTCCAGCGGACGGAACAGATACGGGGTGCCGAAGGTGTTGTCGACGACAACCGGTAAACCGTGCTTCTTGGCGATCTCGGAGATGGCGTCGATGTTGGGGATGTCGGAGTTGGGGTTGCCGAGCGTCTCAAGATAGATGACCGTGGTGTTGTCCTTGATGGCTCCCTCGACCTCGTCCAGGTTGTGGGCATCGACGAAGGTGGTCTCGACGCCAAACTGGGAGAGCGTATGCTCCAGCAGGTTGTAGGAGCCGCCGTAGATGGTCTTCTGAGCCACCACGTGGTCACCGGCCTGAGCAAGAGCCTGCAGGGTATAGGTGATGGCAGCAGCACCGGAGGCGACGGCGAGACCTGCCACGCCACCCTCGAGTGCGGCGATACGGTCCTCGAAGACGCCCTGGGTGGAGTTGGTCAGACGGCCGTAGA
>CALGZY010000228.1 GCA_937934355.1 uncultured Collinsella sp.
GCAGGCAACGCTCGTGTGCGCGGGCGACATCCTGTTCTTTGGCATCCAGTGCGACGACCCGCTGCAGTTTGTGCTGGCGGGCTGGGTCGCGAGTCTCGTGTTCTCCAATATCGTCTACACGCTTACGGTTTCGTTTGGCGATATCGGCAAGGCGCTTGCAGTCGTGCTGTTGGTCATGCAGGTCGGCGGTTCGGGCGGCACGTTCCCCATCGAGATGACCGGCCCCGTGTTCCAGGCGATCTATCCGTTCCTGCCGTTCACCCACGGCATCAACGCCATGCATGCCGCCATGGCCGGTGCGTACCACATGGAGTACTGGATTGAGCTAGGCATTCTGGCGAGCTATCTGATTCCGTCGCTGGCACTGGGCGTCGTCTTCCGCCGCCCGGTCATCAAAGCCAACGACTGGATCATCGAAAAACTGGAGTCAACCAAATTGATTTAGTTCAGCAACGTAAACGCCGTCGGAACATCGAGATCTTCCAACCCGATGCTTTAGCGTAGTGAATTGCACGGGCTGCTTGGTTGTTGCTACAGTAGCGGGGCGTGCCGGGGGTCCGGTGCGCCCTGCTTTTATTTGACCATGAGGCGGCACGCAGCCATGCGCGTGCGGACACCACGCCCAGATTGAGCGCGAGGATGCCCTATGGCCCAGCATGCCACTGACAATATCGAAATGATGCCCGATAGCCCTGTTGCTCGCGAGGACCTGGGCGCGGGCGGCACCTCCCGCGGCGCCGGCGCTCGCTCGCCGCTGTTCTGGAAAGTCCTGCTGCTTTCGGTGGCAGTCGTCTGGGGCTACTCCTTTACGACCATGAAGGACGCGCTCGACACCATTCCGGTGTTCGAACTGCTCTACGTGCGCTTTCTGCCTGCGGCGTTGGTCATGTTTTTCATCTTCCACAAGCGCATCATCGCGCACCTCAACGCCCGCAACCTTATCGTCGGACTTGGCATGGGCGCACTTATGTGGGCCGCCTACGCCCTGCAGACAGTCGGTCTGGCGCACACCACGGCGGGCAAGAATGCTTTTTTGACGGGCACGTATTGCATCGTTGTGCCGTTCGCGAGCTATTTTCTGAGCGGCGAAAAACTCACCCGCTATAACCTGGGCGCGGCGCTGCTGTGCTTGGCGGGCATTGGCTTGGTGGCGCTCGATAGCGTTGAATTCAACATCGGTGATGTCATTACGCTGGCGGGTGCGGTCTTTTTCGCCATCCAGATGGCGGTGACTGCCAAGTACGGTCGCAAAATGGACATCAACGTCATCACGTTTTGGATGTTTGTGG
>CALGZY010000229.1 GCA_937934355.1 uncultured Collinsella sp.
GATAGACCCAGGTGGTCCACTTGCCGTTATCGATCTTGGAGCCCTCGCAGTCGGTGAGGGCAATGACCTCGGCACCGGCTGCCAGCGCCATCTCGCAGCCGTCGACAACCTCTTGCGTGTTGCCGCTGTGGCTGCAGGCAATAACGAGCGACTTCTCGCCAAGGCTCTTGGGAGCCATCAGGCAAAACTCGCGCGCCGTGTAGACCGTCGAGGTAAACGTGGTGGCCTCGCGCTTGAGCAGTTCGTTGGCCGGCATCAGGTCGATCATCGAACCGCCACAAGCGATCCAAAAGACATTCTCGATCTTGCCCTTGCGCTCGATGATTTCCTGAACCAGATCATGTGCGTTCATGCTGATGCTCCTCCTTGTGGGGCGGCTTTGAACGACGACAGCTCGTACCTGCTGTCGTTCTATGTTGTCCTATTTATAGCACGTGTAACAACGCCCGTGAAGTCATCTCTGCAAATTTGTTCTATGTTGTCCTATCTGTGGACGTTAGATGTCGAAGACGTAGCGCGAGCCCACGATCTTTTGGCGGCCGAGCAGTAGAGGGCGCCCGCCGGCGTCGGTAAAGTAGGCCTCCATATAGAAGAGCGGCTCGCCGACCGGCACCTCCAACAGCGGGGCCGCCTGAGCATCGGCAAGCGCAATCTCCACGGTGCAAGGGTCGGACTTGAGCGGCGCGCGGCCCGAATGCTCGGCAACGAGCGCAAAGATCGAGTTATCGGTGAGGTCCTTATCGGCAAGTGTCTGCAGATAGGGATGGTCAGCCAGCACAAAGGCGTTGTTCTCGAGCATGACGGGGATGCCGTCGGCCGTGCGCACGCGCTCGACCACGATAAGCTCGCAGCCGGGCTCTACGCCAAAGAACGCCGCGTCCTCGCGCGTCGCCGCAACCACCGTGCGCGATACCAGGCGCGCACCCGGCACCATGTCGTTGGCAGCGCAACCCTCGGAAAAGCTCTGAACATCACCCTTCTGGACAATCTTGCGCTTGAGCTTGGGCGCACACACGAACGTGCCCCTCCCCTGCTGGCGGTTGAGATACCCCGCGCGCGACAGCTCCTCGATGGCGCGGCGCACGGTGATGCGTCCCACGCCGTAGTACTTCGCGAGCTCCATCTCGGAAGGAATGCGCGAGCCGGATGCGTACACGCCACGCGCGATCTCGCCCTTTAGGTCGCCCATAACCTGCTGGTACAGCGGCACAGCGGACACCTCAGTGCGCTCGGTTTTATCATCGGATGCCATCGTTATGCTCCATTCCGTGCATGCTCGGACTCAAACTCTTCAATCGCCGCCATAAACTGCTCGCCAAAGGCGTCGGCCTTTTTCTCGCCGATGCCGTTGACCTGGATAAGCTCGTCGCGCGTCTGTGGGCGTAGGCGGCACAGGCCGCGCAGGGCCTTGTCGGAAAAGACCATGTACGGCGCCATCTCCAGCTCCGTCGAGATCTCCTTGCGGAGGGCACGCAGGCGCTCGAACAGCTCGGCATCGTCGCCAACACGCGGGCGCTGATCCAGCTCGGCCTCCTCGTGCAGCAGATCGACGGCGCGGCGGGCGCGGGCCGAGGCCTTGCGCTTGGACGCGCGACGCTTAACGGTAAAGGCGAACGCCTCGTCCTCGACCTCGCCGGCACGCGGACCCAGTCCCACGACCGGGTACTGCCCCTGCGAGGTTGCCAAATAACCGCGACCGCACAGCTGCCCGATGATGTCCTTGATGCGCCCGACCGATTCGCTCGACAGCTCACCATAGCCGCGGTCCTCGTCCAGATGCATCTGGCGAATGCGCTCGGTGTTGCCTCCGTGGAGCACATCGGCGATCAGCGACTTGCCAAAGCGCATGGGACGCGTGGCCACATAGCGCACAGCGGCGCGGGCCATATCGGTAACGTCCTCGACCTCGAACTTCGTAAGGCAGTTGCTGCAGTTGCCGCAGCCCTCGGCATCGTCCGTGGCGGCGCTGCCCGCACCGGCCGCAGCCGCATGCTCGGCCGCGGCCTCGTCGCCAAAGTAGCGCAGCATGTATTCGCGCAGACAGCCGGTGGTATTGCAGTAGCCCTCCATCTGGCTGAGCAGGCGATAACGGTTCTGAAGCGCCCACGCGCGCTGCTCGTCGTCAAGCGCCTCGTCGGCCGCATCGCCGCGGTCGATCAAAAAGCGGCGCATACGGAAATCGTTACCGTTCCACAGCAAGTGACAGCTGGCCGGGTCGCCATCTCGGCCGGCGCGGCCCGCCTCTTGGTAGTAGGCCTCGATGCTCTCGGGCACGTTGTTGTGAATCACGTAACGCACGTTGGGCTTGTCGATGCCCATGCCAAAGGCGTTGGTGGCAACCATCACCTGGATGTCGTCGTCGATAAAGGCACGCTGGCTCTGGCGGCGGGCGTCGTTGCCCATGCCGGCATGGTAACGGCCCACGCGAATGCCACTGGGTCCCAGCGCCTCGGCAAGCTCGCCCGCCAGCGCATCGACCGTCTTGCGGGTCGAGCAATACACGATGCCGCTCTCGCTCGAATGCGCGATCACATAGTCGCGCACCCACGCGGTCTTGGCCTTGTCGCCCATCTCCTCGCAATCAAAGTAGAGGTTCTTGCGATCAAAACCCGTCACCACGGTCGCGGGGTTTTGCAGGCCGAGCATCTGCTGAATGTCCGCACGCACGCGCTCGGTCGCCGTGGCGGTAAACGCCGCCACGATCGGGCGCCGCGGCAACGAATCGATAAACTCGCGAATCTGCAGATAGGCGGGGCGGAAATCCTGGCCCCACTGGCTCACACAGTGGGCCTCGTCAATGGCCACGAGCGGCACGCCAATGCCGCCGTCCGCCGCAGCCTCCTGCGCAAAGGCTAAAAAGCGCGGCTCGAGCAGGCGCTCGGGCGCCACGTACATAAGCTGGTAGCGACCCTCGCGCGCCCGCTTGAGCACGGTGTTTTGCTGGGCCGGGGTAAGGCTGGAGTTGAGATAGCTAGGTCGCGCACCCGCCGCGAGCAACGCACGGGTCTGGTCCTCCATAAGCGACAGCAGCGGACTCACCACAAAGGTGATGCCGGGCAGCATGAGCGCGGGCACCTGGTAGCAAATGGACTTGCCGGCGCCCGTGGGCATAACGCCCAGCGCGTCGCGACCGGCAAGGATCGCATCGACCATGCGGTCCTGTCCCGGGCGAAACGAGGTGTAGCCAAAATAGGCGCCGAGCGTGTCGAGCGCCATCTGCTGCATGCTATCGGTCATGGTTTCCTAACGTCCAAGTCATCTGCCGCCGATTATACGCCGCCACGCGGACAGCAGCACACGGCCGCCGCCCAGACTAGTCGTTTAAGAACGCCCCCAACGGCTAAGGAGTGTCCCCAGGTGCCGGCAGAAAAGGAACGTCCCCAAGTGCCGGCCCGGCAACGCCGATGTTTTGGCGCGGACAGCGAAAGCCCGCCAGAGCGAGCAAGGTGCCTTGAAA
>CALGZY010000230.1 GCA_937934355.1 uncultured Collinsella sp.
AGTCCCTTGCGGCGTAGTTCTTATTTAAGCCGTCCAAGTTTTGGGGTGCAGTTCACAGTGGACGGGAGGGGAGCCTTATATGTGACCACGGCAAAAGGATGGCAAAGCCGCAGTCGCCCAAAAGGAGGGCCTGGATACACCGGGCCTAGATAAGGTTCTTGCCAGAGACCTTATCGAAGAGGTGGGTCGCGTTCTTCTCGAACTTGAACCAGATGGTGTCGCCAGCCTTGAGCGCACCCTTGGCCTCAAGGTCGACAACGGGAATGATCAGGACAAACTGGCCATCGGGAGCGGTCACGTGGACATGCTCGGTCGAGCCCATGAGCTCGGTCACCTCGACGGTGCCCTGGAGTGCACCCTCCTCGTCCTTGTCGGCAAGCAGAATCTGCTCGGGGCGCACGCCGGCCGTGATCTCCTTCACGTCGCCGCCGTCCCAGTTGAGGGCAAGCTGAGCGCAGGTCTCGGGAGCGAGCGCCACGTTCATATCCTCGGTCTTGACGGTAAAGCCGTTGCCCGAGCGCACCAGCTGGGCATCGAAGAAGTTCATCTGCGGCACGCCGATAAAGCCGGCGACGAAGATGTTCGCGGGGTGGCTGAAGACCTCCTGCGGCGTGGCGATCTGCTGGACGACGCCGTCCTTCATGACCACGATGCGGTCGCCGAGGGTCATGGCCTCGGTCTGGTCGTGAGTGACGTAGATGAACGTGCCCTTGATCTCGTGGCGCAGCTTAATGAGCTCGGCACGCATCTGGTTACGAAGCTTGGCATCCAGGTTGGACAGCGGCTCGTCCATCAGGAAGACCTTGGGGTCACGCACGATGGCGCGGCCGATGGCGACGCGCTGGCGCTGGCCGCCCGAAAGCGCTTTGGGCTTACGGTCGAGGTACTCGGTAATGCCCAGAATCTCGGCAGCGGAGCGAACCTTGCGGTCGATCTCGTCCTTGGGGACCTTCTTGAGCTCAAGCGTAAACGCCATGTTCTCGTACACCGTCATATTGGGGTACAGAGCATAGCTCTGGAACACCATGGCGATGTCGCGGTCCTTGGGAGCGACGTCGTTGACGCGCTTGCCGTCGATGAGCACGTCACCCGAGGTGATGTCCTCCAGGCCGGCGACCATGCGCATCGTCGTGGACTTACCGCAGCCAGAGGGGCCAACGAGGACGATGAACTCCTGGTCGTGAACGGTGAGGTTAAAGTCCTCTACAGCGAGCACGCCGTCCTCGGTAACCTTGAGGTTGTGCTTCTTCTCCTCGGTCTTCTTCTTTTTGCCAAAGAAGCCCTTCTTTTTGGACTCGTTGTTGGGATACACCTTCTGAACATGTTTGAGAACGATCTCGGCCATGTCTCTACCTTTCGATACGCGGCGCCGCGCTGAGGGGCGCCGCAGAAACTTGCAAAACAGTTACGGCATCAGCCCTTGACGGCACCTGACACCACACCGTCGATGATGTACTTCTGGCAGAAGATGTACATGATGACGATGGGGACAACGACCATCATGATGCAGGCCATCATGGGGCCGAGCTCGACGTGGCCGTAGCCGCCGCGGAAGTACTGAATCAAGATAGGAATGGTCTTGTACTTGGTGGAGTCGAGCGTAAGGTAGGGCAGCAGGTAGTCGTTCCAGACCCACATGGTCTCGAGGATGCCGACCGAAAGATAGGTGGGCTTCATGATGGGGAGGACGATCTTAAAGAACACCTGGACCGGGTTGCAGCCATCAATCATGGCCGCCTCTTCGATCTCGAGCGGGATGTTCTTTACAAAGCCGGCGAACATAAAGACCGCCAGGCCCGCGCCAAAGCCAAGGTAGATAAAGCAGATGTTGAACGGCGTGTTGAAGCCGATGCGGTCCGCCAAATTGGACAGCGTGAACATGAGCATCTGGAAGGGCACGACCATCGAGAACACGAACAGGTAATAGAAGAAGTTCGAAATCTTGCTGTTGACGCGCACTACGTACCAAGCGCACATGGAGCAGCACACCAAAATCAGAACGACCGACGTGACCGTGATGATGAGCGAGTACATAAATGCCGAGGCAAAGCCCTGCTCGTTAAGGGCGTGCATGTAGTTTGCGAGGCCGTTGAACGTCTCAGGCGTAAGCAAATCGAACGCCGTGGTGGTGCTGATTGCAGTTCCCTTTTTATAGGAATTGAGCGCAATCATGAACACGGGGTAGATCCACGCGAGCGACAGAATCGTAAAGAAAATCGAGAGCGCGCGGTTAATAGCCTTATCGCGTTTCATTACTGCTGCACCTCCTTGGACCTCGTGGCCTTAAGTTGGATCATGGAGATTGCTACGACCAGGATGCAGAAGATAACCGCCTTGGCCTGACCGATGCCCTGCCATGCGATACCGGCACGCGAATAGAACGTGTTGTAGATGTTCAGGGCGAGCATCTCGGTGGAGTGCGCAGGGGCGCCGCCGGTAAGGGCGAGGTTCTGGTCGAACAGCTTAAAGCCGTTGGTGATGGACAGGAACAGGCAGATGGTGATCGTCGGCATCAGATTGGGGATCTTAACCTTCCAAAACGTCTGCCATGCCGTGGCGCCGTCGACCTTGGCGGCCTCGATGTAGTCGGACGGAATGGACTGCAGACCAGCGATGTAGATGATCATCATGTAGCCGACCTGCTGCCACAGGGTCAGGATGATAAGGCCCCAGAAGCCAGCAGCAGAGTTAAGGGCGATAAGGTCGGCGCCGATGTTGGAGAGCAGGCAGTTGATCAGAATCTGCCAAATGTAGCCCAGCACGATGCCGCCGATCAGGTTCGGCATAAAGAAGATCGTACGGAAGATGTTGGTGCCCTTGAGTGCCTTGCGGGTGAGCGCCTGCGCGATGGCGAGGGCGATCACGTTGATGAGCACCGTCGACAGGAAGGCAAACGCCACCGTAAAGAAGAACGACGTGGCAAACTGCGGATCGGACAGCGCGCGTACGTAGTTCTCGATACCGACAAAGTGCGCGTTACTAATGATAATAAACTGGCAGAACGAGAGATAGAAGCCCTGGATAAAAGGGATCACGAACCCGATCATAAACGCCAGACACGTGGGCAGCATAAAGAGCGGCCACCAGCGCTTGAGTGCTTTGCCCATAAAAGGGTCCTTTCAATATGCAGGGGGCGGGCAAACCAACGTCTGCCCGCCCCCTGTCGCTAATCAGATAGCTTGGGCAGCAACTGCTTACTCGGAAGCGGCCTTCTCGGTCTTCCAGCCATCGACGAAGGCGTTCTTGACGCCGTCCCACTTGCTGTTATCGGCAGCGTAGGCAATCAGAGCCTGCTTGAGGTTCTTCTTCCACTCCTCGGAGGGAATGTAGACGAAGTCCCAAGCGACGGTCTTCTTGCCGTCCTTGGCCATGGCAACGGCCTGCTGCGAGAAGACGTTGGTGGTCTCCTTGGCGCTCTTGAACGGAGCGGTCAGACCCATCTTGTCGGCGATGATGCTGGTCGGGGTGTCAGCGGTGACGCACCAATACATGAAGTCCTCGGTGGCCTTCTGGGCATCCTCGGAAGCCTGGGAACTGACGCACCAGTAGTTCTCACCGCCGGAGCACAGGCCCTGGTTCTCCTCGCCGTCAACACCGATGTAGATGGGCATCATGCCAATCTGATCGTCGGTCATGCCGGCCTTGACGAGGTCAGAGTAGGCCCAAGAGCCGTTCTGGTAGAAGACGGCCTTGCCGGTTGCGAACTCGTTGGTGGCGTCGTCGCCGGTCTTGGAAGCAAGCTGCGAAGGATCGCAGGTGGAGTCGGTGATGTACAGGTCGAAGATCTGCTTGTAGTTGTCGAGGAACTCACCCTTGATCTCGTCGTCCTCCTGGTTGTGCTCCTTCTCAAACTCGTAGTAGAGCGGCATGTTGGCAAGGTGGGTGGTGTAGCGCCAGCTGGAGGAGTCGTCCATGCCGGCGGAAGTGAAGGCACCCTCGACACCAAGCTCGTCCTTGCGGGCCTGGATGTCGTCGGCACAAGCCTTCAGCTTGTCGAAGGAGTTGATGTCCTCGGCCTTGTAGCCAGCCTTCTCGAGCAGCTGCTTGTTGTAAATAATGCCGAAGCTCTCCTGAACCCAGTCGATGCACACATCCTTGCCGTCGGACTGCAGAGCCAGGGAGTCGTCAATGAGCTCACCGCGGAGCTTGGTATCGGACAGGTCGGCGCAGTAATCCTTCCAGTTCTTAAGACCGGTGGGGCCGTTGACCTGGAACAGGGTCGGAGCGGAGCTCTTGGACATCTCGGACTTAAGCTTCTCCTCGTAGGTGTTGGAAGCGGCGGTCACGATCTTGACCTCGACGCCCTTCTCCTTCTTGTACGCCTTGGCGATCTCCTTCCACTCCTTGTCGACCTCGGGCTTGAATTGGAGGAAGTAGACCTCGGCAGCGTCACCAGAAGCAGAGGAGCCGGAGCCGGCGGAGCCACCGCAGCCCACGAGACCCAGACCAAGAACCGCAGCCGCGGAACCAGCAAAGCCCAGGAACTGCCTTCTGCTCATTTCGTTCTTCATTACAATCCACCCTTTCACACCGTGGCGGCACCCTTTGCCGCCGCCTTCGGAGATTGGCTCGGGGACTTTGCCCCTTTTGCTGATTTGAACGATACGCTATTTGGCTAGTTGTTTGAACAAGTATTACTAGAGCGGTAGAAAAACTTCGGTGAACGGTAATTTCAACTTGATACTTGACAAGTTTTGTATAAACAATTATTTGTTATCTAATGCAGAGAAAACGCCCGGTCAAGCCGATGTATCGTCGGTTTGACCGGGCGTTTTCGCTTTGATGGCATGAGTCTCGTCAGGCTGCGAGCTAGCCGGCTATCGCTTGGAGTTGACGCGGTAGTGGAAGATCTCGGGATGCGTGCGGGCATGCGTGACCTCGAACAAGATGCCGTCCGAGGTGTACGACTGGCTCTCCATGACGGCAACGCAGTTGTATTTGCCGAGGTCAAGATAACTGCAGTCCTCATCGTTGGCAAGCTCGACGCTCACCGTACGGCGACTCGCCATCACCTTGACGCCGCGTTTGTGCTCCAGATAGTCGTAAATTGACTTTGCGGCGATCTCGGGCGTCAGACCCTTGGCGATCGACTCCAAAAAGTAGCCGTGGTCCACCTGGCGAGCATTGCCGTTGAGGCTTCGGACACGCACTACACGAATCAGCTCCTCGCCCACCTTAAAGCCCAGGCGACGAGAAAGTTGCTCAGTGCAAATCAAATGTTCAAAAGACTTAACGTCCGTCGATGCAACGGCATTGTTGCGCTTTGCAAATTCGCCAAACGACTCGACTTCCTCGAGTGCGCCCAGCATGTCGGTTTCGCCCTTGAGCCAAATAACGCGCACGCCCTTGCCGTGTATAGGCTGCACAAACATCTGATCGGCCAGCATGCTCAAGGCGCGTCGAACGGTATTGCGCGTGCAGCCAAACTCCGCGGTCAGCTCGGCTTCGGTTGGCAGCATCTCCTGAAACGCATAGGTCCCGTTAATGATGCGCGAACGGATCTCGCGGTAGATTCCTTCGTAAATCGCTTTTGGCATGACTTCACCTCTAATGAATATGTATGGCTAGGCACGATAGCATTTCTTTGAGTTGTTTAAACCGTCTATCGGCAAAGCACCGATTATTTACCGTCGACGGTTCCCCCGACACCCAGATCGGATCGAATCAAAACCGTCAATGCGGCAAGCAGTCAGTCCTCTACAATGAGTTCATTGTTTAAACGTTCTTGCTCGCACAGCATGTTGCATCCGGAAGGCATATTATGCTGCAGAAAATCCAACGCTTTGGCGGGGCAATGTTCGCGCCCGCCATGTTGTTTTCCATATCGGGTCTTATGGTCGGCGTCTCCGCCCTCGCAACGTCTGCGGATATCGTCGGCGACCTCGCCGTATACGGAACCCCTTGGTACGTTTTTTGGACTATCATCCAGCGCGGCTCGTGGACGGTCTTTAAACGACTTCCGCTCCTTTTTGCCGTAGCGCTGCCCATCGGCCTTGCCCAAAAGCAACCAGCTCGTTGTTGCCTCGAGGCGCTCGTGGCCTATTTTGCCTATTGCTTCTTTTTGAGCGAGATCATCAAACTGAGCGGAGACAACCTTGGACTTAAGTACCCGTCGTCTTTGACCTCCGCTAGCGGCATCACCATCATCGACGGCATCAAGACACTCGACACCGGCATTATCGGCCCGCTGGCGGTGTCGGCAACCGTCGTCGCCATCCATGACCGCTTCTACGATGCCAAGGTTCCCGATTGGCTCGGTACCTTCTCGGGTTCCTCGCTGGTCTACCTCATCAGCTTTTTTGCCGTGTTCGCCCTTGCCGCCATCTCGGCCGCCATCGTGCCCTTCGTGTACGCAGCGACCGAAACGCTGCGCCACGCACTTGCGGGCGTCGGCCCCTTCGGCGTGGGTATCTTTGTGTTTTTGGAGCGAGCACTCGAGCCCATGGGGCTGCACCATCTGCTCTACATGCCGATCTACTACGACAACCTGGTCATTAACGACGGCATCTACGCCACGTGGAGCAGCTTGCTCCCCATCCTCTCCCATAGCACGCGCCCCCTTAATGAGCTTGCGCCGTGGGCCGGTTTTACCGCCACCGGCTGGGTCAAGCTCTTTGGCCTTCCCGCCATCGCAGCCGCATTCTACTCCACCGCAAAACCCGAGCGCCGCGCCGGCCTCAGGGTCATCCTTGTTCCCGCCATCATCGCCTCGGTGGTTTGCGGCGTTACCGAGCCACTCGAGTTTCTCTTTATGTTCACCCACCCCGGGCTCTTTTTTCTCTACGCCGTCTTATCGTCTTGCCTTGCCACAACCATGAATCTCTTTGGCATCGTCGGCATCTTCTCGGGCGGCCTCATGGAGATGGCAGCCTTCAACTTTATTCCGCTCATGCGCATGCATGCCGGTGCCTATCTTTTGGCGCTCGGTATCGGCCTTGCCTTTAGCCTCATCTTTTTTGTGAGTTTTCGAGCACTCATCTTGATCTATGACCTTAAGACGCCGGGCCGCGAGGATCATGTCGCCAATCGCGCGGCAATCGATCATTTAACGGGAAGCGGCTTTGCCAAAGAGCAATCTCCCAATGACGAGGCCAATAGTCAATCCGATCAAGATCACGTCCTCGCTGAGCGGGTAATTCAGCTTTTAGGTGGCGTTGGCAATATTGCGGGCGCAACCAACTGCGCCACGCGCCTGCGCGTCGAGGTCGCAGACCCTTCCATCGTTGCAGATAACGCGTCGTTTGTCGCGGCGGGCGCCAAAGGCCTCATCATTACGGGCAAGACCGCCCAGGTGGTCATCGGCATCTCCGTTCCCCGCGTTAAAGAGCATTTTGACCAGATCATGGGCCTCGAGCCGGAATTTGCGCCCACCACCTCGGCCTCCTCTGCCGCCGGCCCAACCCACAAGCACGGCGATATCTGCTTCTTCGACATCGACGGTACGCTCGCCTGGCAAGATCCCAGACTTGCCCAGGAGCTTCCCGAAGACGAGCGCGATCTGTCCCCCTATCCCAACGAGGCGGTTTCGCAGGCAATCCGCGAGTTTGTCGCCAACGGCAACATGGCCTTTATCTGCACGGGACGCACCCTGAGCTGCATCCACCCCAAACTTCTTGAGCTGCCGTGGACCGGCATCGTCTGTCTTGCGGGCGGTTACGCCGAGATCAACGGACGCGCAATTCGCGATCTGTCGATGACGCCCGGCATGCTGCAGCGCCTTGCCCCCTATCTTGAGCAGTCGGGCGAGGTCATCCGCTTTGAGGGCCTCAACGGCGTCGTGCGCATGAGTGCCGATGCCCCCGATGCCCCCGGATACGCGCGCACCCTGGGCGACGCAGTCACGCAGCTGCAACATTACAGTGCCTACAAGATCTTGATGTCTACATCGCTCGCCAGCCGCATCGCTCAAGATAAGGCACTTGAGCCGCTGCTGTGCTTTAACGAGCTCGAACTCGAGGTAACCGAAATCTCGCCCCGCGAATGCACGAAGCGCGGGGGCATCCAGTCTGTACTCGACGCCCTCGATCCCCACCACGGAACCGTATACGGCATCGGCGACGCCAGCAATGACGTCTCGCTGATGAACGCCGTCGATGTCGGTATCGCCATGGGCAATGCGCCGGACTATCTCAAAAAGCGCGCCGACTACATCACCGACTCGGTCGACAAAGATGGCGTCGTCAAGGCGCTCGAGCACTTTAGGCTTATATAAGCAGCCGGCACGCGCACACGTCCCGTTTCCCCAAATCGCCAAAACAGACGCGCCGGCAACTCCAATGTGGCAATATGGTATCTGCACACCGCAACGATGCAACCTAAGAAAGAATGCGAGAACCCGTGTCCAGTCCGTTTACCAGCTTTTTAGCCCAGCACTTTGACCAGATCAACGACTATCTGGCCACGTTCTTTGACGGACAGGCGACCTCTGCCGATATCGAGCGCTACCTGTATACCCCGCTCTCGGCATTTACCGCCAATGCCGGCAAGCGCCACCGCCCGCTCATCTGCATGCTCGCCGCCACCGCAGTGGGCGGCAGCTTTGAGAGCGCCCGCAGCGCCGCGGCGGCCATCGAGCATTTCCAGTCGGGTGCGCTCATCCACGACGACATCGCCGATAACGGGCAGCTGCGCCGCGGTAAGCCCTGCATGCACCTCACCGAGGGCACGGGGCTTGCTATCAACTGCGGCGACCTGGCACTTACCATGGTCACCAAGACGGTTCTCGACGACCCCACGCTGGAGCCCAACGTAAAACTCCGCGTGCTCCACGAGCTCACCGAGATGATCGTTCGTACCATCGAGGGCCAGGCGCTCGACCTGGGTTGGGTACGCGACGGGCGCTTCGACATCTCGGTCGACGATTACCTGGACATGGCGACGCACAAGACCGCGTACTACAGCGGAGCCACGCCGCTTGCCACCGGAGCCATCATCGGCGGAGGCAGCGAGGAGCAAATTGAGGCGCTGCGCGCCTTTGGCCTGCACACGGGCCTTACCTTCCAGATTCAAGATGATCTGCTCAACTTGATCGGTACCAAGGAGGCCGCCAACAAGGACTTCCGCACCGACATCACCGAGGGCAAGCGCACGCTTGTCGCCGTACACGCCCTCTCCGATGAGCGCTATCACGACGAGATTGAAGCGATCCTCTCCTCGGGCACCGAGGACCCCGCGCAGCTCGCGCGCGCCGTGGAAATCTTCCAGGAGACCGGCTCTATCGATTACGCCCACGCCTACGCGCTGGACCTGACCGCTAAAGCCAAGGCCGCCATCGAGGACGTTTCGCTCGACCCGCATGCACGCGAACTGTTCCTCTCCATGGCAGATTTCTTTGTGGAGCGCCTTAACTAGCGGGGGTTATAAAACCTGTCAGCAGCGTATTTGGGTACAACTTGCTACACTGTTGAGTGCATGTTTATGCATCCCTTTGCGTTGTCTATCCGACACACGCTCAAATAGTACGAATGGTACGCCGAAAGGGGTTCGTTCATGGAACCTATTACAACGGGCATGCAGGGAGCAGCCGTCGAGGACGTCCAGTCCCGCCTTCTGCAGCTCGGCTATACAATCGATGACACCGAGGTTGCCGACAAGCGCTTTGGCACCACCACCGAACAGGCTGTTGGCACCTTTAGGCTCGATAGCGGCCTTGCCGCTGGCTGTGCCGTCGATATCCCCTGCTGGAGCGCCCTGGTCGACGCCTCGTATAAGCTGGGCGACCGCACGCTCTATCTGCGCATGCCCAATTTCCATGGCGCCGACGTGCAGGCCCTGCAGCGCGCGCTCAACGTTTTGGGCTTTGCCTGTGGCGAGGACGATGGCTACTTTGGCCCTCACACCGAGGCGGCCCTTCAGCAGTTCCAGGAAAACGTCGGTCTGTTTGCCGACGGTATGGCTTTCCAGGATACCTACGCCTACATCAACCGCCTGCACCACGTATGGGAGGGTAAACCTTCGGTGACCGAGGCCGAATCGCGCATCGGCTTTGCCCGCGCGGCCAACGTACTCGAGCGTTTCCAGATTGCCGTCATTGGCGAGGACCCTATCGCGCGCAGCGTAGCATCGCGCATGTGGAACATCGCCACGGCGACGACCGACAACAGCGGTATGATGCTTTGCGATTCCGAGGTTCCGACCGACGTTGACCTGGTGCTCGAGATCGCAAGCGACGAGCTGCCCGCCGACGCCGCTCCGCGCGCTACGATTGCCCTCGCCGAGTGCCACAACCTGGCCCAGCGCATCCGTACTGCCAATGTCGCCGCGCAGCAAAAGCCGGCACGCATCCGCATTGAGCTCACCGGCATGACGCGCTACAACGGCACCTTCACTGCCAGCGACGCCCAGACGCTCGCGGTACGCCTGCTCGATGGCGTTTGCGATGCCCTCGCAGATTAGGTAAACTAAACGAGTTGCTTTTGGGCAACACCACACATTGGGACGTAGTTCAACGGTAGAACTCCGGTTTTTGGTGCCGGCTGTTGGGGGTTCGAATCCCTCCGTCCCAGCCAAGGTAACTGAGCGCCCCGGGCTTTCATCAGCCCGGGGCGCTTTCTTGTGGGCAAGCGGAGGGATTCGAACCCGCAAGGCAACACAACTTCTCGTCCAGCACGGGAAAATCTACCTTCAAAAGACAGGCGCCCCAGGCCCATTAGGACCAAGAGCGCCTTGCATCAAGAAATATCAGCCCAGTTCCGAAAAGCGAGCCGCATGCAACAACCAAGTAACCACAAGCCCCGGGAGAGCGGGGACACCGGCTTAGGTTTATCG
>CALGZY010000231.1 GCA_937934355.1 uncultured Collinsella sp.
GCTGCAAGTTCTTGGTCGCGGGGGCAGGATTTGAACCTACGACCTCCGGGTTATGGATATGGCAGGCCGTCAAACAGCGATTGGACTAAAGCCGTGCCTTCCACAGTATTTAGTCCTATAAACAGTCCAACATCTTTATTTCTAGTCGTTAGATTGGACTAAAATGACTTTAATTTCGATATTTAGTCGTATCTTACGACTAAATATCAGCCACGAGACCGTTAGGAGCGATCTTGTACTACAGCGATCACGACGTCCTTGAACTCATCGCCCGTATCGAGAAGCCCTATGAGAGCGAGGTTATCGAGCTCAAGGAAGCGAAAAACGACTTCAGTTTCAAGAACCTCGGGAAGTACTTCTCCGCCCTGAGTAACGAAGCGGTCCTGCGCGGGAAACAAGACGCCTGGCTCATCTTCGGTATGGACAACGACAAGGTCGCATGCGGAACCGCTTACCGAGAAGGAAATCCGGCCAACCTTCGATCCCTTAAAAAGGAGATTGCGGACCGCGCGAACAACCACCTCACCCTGAGAGAGATCCATGAACTCAGGATTGACGGCAAACGCGTCCTCGCGTTTCAAATCCCCGCCGCAACGCCAGGCATGCCGACGGCGTTCAACAATGCGGCATGGGCGCGCGAGGGCGAATCACTCGGGCCACTCCCCATCGATAAGTACGAGCAGATACGCCAAATGCGGAGGCCGGACTGGAGTGCCCTCGAAATCGAAGAAGCAACCTTCGAGGACCTCGACCCCAAAGCCGTGAAGAAAGCGGTGGAGCTCTTTCTCTCCAAGCACCGGCGGCATTCCGGGGCGTTCGCGGACATGGATGACCGCACGATTCTCGACATGGCAAACCTAACCAGAAACGGCAAGATCACCCCGACGACACTCATCCTGCTCGGAAGGCCAGAATCCACCCGTCTGCTCGATGGGATGAGCCCGCGCATCACCTGGACTCTCTATGCCTCCAATGGATCGGTAACCTCTTACGAGCACTTCAAACCACCCTTCCTTCTCGCGATTGACCAGGTACTCGGGAAAATCCGCAACGAGAAGTACCGGTTCAACGCAAATGGCGCGAGTCTGTTTCCCTTTGAGGCTGACCAGTACGAACCCGAGATCATCAGAGAGCTCCTGAACAACTGTATCGCCCATCAGGACTATTCCATGCAGGGGCGAATCAATGTCGAGGAATTCGAGGATCACCTCGTGTTCCTAAACGAAGGGTCCTTCATTCCGGAGACAATCGAAAATGCGATGCGGCCGGGTTTTAAGCCAAGCTACTACCGCAACCCCTTCCTTTCCGAGGCGATGGTGCAGATGGACATGATTGACACCATCGCCATGGGAATCCCCAAAGTATTCCAGATGCAGAGAAAGCGATACTTCCCCCTACCCACCTACGACCTTTCGGATCCAACCCGCGTGCGCGTAAGCGTCTACGGTAAGACCATCAATGAGAGCTACAGCAGGCTACTCTATGCTAAACCGGACCTTCCGATGGACGTCGTCTACCTTTTGGACAAGGTTCAAAAAGGCGAGGAAATCACGAACGAGGAGGCCGCAGAGCTGCATCGACTCAAGCTTATCGAAGGCAGGTACCCCCATATCTCCATCACGAACGCCCTTGCCTCGAAGACGGGGCAGGAGGTGTCTTACACGCGCAGCAAAGGCCTCAATGAAGAGGCCTGCAAGGCGTTTGTCATTCAGATGCTCTCAGAAACGGGGCCCGCACCACGTGCGAAAATCACCGCCCTCATCAACGATCTTCTCCCCTCGGGCCTTACCGACGCGCAAAAGGCCAAGAAGGTGTCGAACCTGTTAGCGAAGATGAAGAAGGTAGACAAGACCATCGATAGCGACGGAACGGGAAAGACCGCAAGATGGCATGCCCTGTAACATCGTGATGGATCTCACCGTCAGACGCACGGCTTCCAACAGACCGACCGCGATGCGTCTGGGTACCTTACCGGGCGCATCATCTAATATTGGACTCTCTACTTGCATTGGACTCTCTACTTGCGGCATCCATCCCTACCCGACTCTGGATACCGCAAGTGTCCTTTTCGATGGCATCCCCGCGTTTTGTAGTCGGAAAACAGTCGACTCATAGTTGAAAGCTACAAAAAGTGTGTCCTATAAGCCAGTAAATTGCCGAAGCGTTTTTAAAACCCGATCTCCGCAACGATCTTTTTCATCTCGATAGCCCATCCAAGCCGCCCCTCGATGTACCGCAGCCATGCGTCCTGATGGCTCTTAATTGGGTGGCCGGCCTTATAGAAACGCAGGCCCGATGCCTTTTAGCATCAAAGGGCGCCGCCGTCAGCTCGAAGCGTTTTTCGAAGATCCTTGTCCAGTACGCTAGCTTGACCATTCGGACCACTTTTAAGTAAACATCAGCAAGGGCGGCCCGACGTATCGGGAGCTCAAGACCGCCCAGTGTAATCAATCCGCAACGAAAGCGAGCCCTCGGCGCTGTGCCGGGGGCTCGACCCTTCTAGGTTTATATCGTTGAATTGGCTAGCAATATTGCTCGTCGTTAAACGGCGGCTTCGACACCTAGTCCTTCATCCCGAATACTCTGCTCGTCTTCATCGGCTGCGCCCGTGGCCCCCTCCGCTTGGATGGCATCGTAGGCTTCGATGTTCGACTCAAGGATTTCGGCGCTCTCGTTGGCAAGCGCCAGCTTCTTCTGGTGCCTGTTATACAGGCACAAACCCATACTCCCTATGGCAAGCGTTACAGCAGATCCAACAATGCAACCCTGCCACCTTCCTGTGGCAATTCCCCCATTTCTGATGTTTGCGATAAGCGCCCTTGGTCCGCCCGACTCCTTTGCAATATGTGACAGCTGCGCGTAGTCCCAATCCGTCATCGTGTCCTCCTAACTCGACCGCCCGCTGGCTACTTGATTACTTGGGTCAATAATGCAACTGCACAAGTAAACAGTAAATGTCTAAGATATGTCTGCTGCGCTATTTAGAAAGGGTATTCAGACAATGTATGTCCGCCGTTATAAGCCAGAAGATGTGCTTCCAGAACGACTTGCAAGCTTAATGCGGAGTTTCGTCAATACGGACGGTAGAGTTGGCCTCTCGCAAATCGAGCTCGCGAGGCTCATGTACGAAAGGCGTTACGGAGGAGAAAACCAATCGAGCATCGATGCTCAATGCGTAAAGAAGACGGACCAGGCGTGCAAGGCCATAGCGCGAAGGATTAACCACTTCCTCAAGGGAGACCATTTCCCGAATTGGACTGATTTGGTCGAACTTGCCGATTTCTTCGGAAAACCAATCGGCTATCTAATCGGCGAAACGGACTGCGATTCGTACGAGCTCCAAGATGTCGCCGACATCGTTGGATTGGAGAGCGGGGCAGTCACCGCACTTAAAAGCATCACGGGGAAGGCAAGCGTAGAGTGGCCGCTTGGAAAGACCACGCTGGAGAATGAGAAGCCATCTGCAGGGAGTGCCTTCATTGCCCAGGATATGGTCGAAAAAGCCAACGCAGAACTTAATGCTTGCAGGGCAGCTCTAAATCGCATGCTCACTGCCAGAACTTTCAAAGACTTGCTGATCAGCCTCTCAAATGTTGGTGAGAGTGAATACGAGTTATTGATGACGCGCCTTGATGCGGAGGTGGCGAAACTGCAGAGAGGTGATGATTCCAAAGGCGGTGACGAACCAGTCATGCAGCAGATGGCAAGAAAAGCGCAAGCGAGAGATGCTGGGCTGCGTTTGAGGGAAGCCGAAGGCGCTCTGAAAGCATCTCGCTACGAAGCCTACGAGTTCTACGTTCGGCTCGTCGACGAAATGTTCTCAGATATGGCCAATACCGATATAGTGGCCAAGGCCAAACTCATTGCTGAGAAGCCATGATGTACCCAAGCGTACCAGCCACCTCGGCGCACAGGTACGAGCAGGCCGTCTTACTACTTGCCCACACGGTCCCGTTGCGGCCGACGAGCGACGTGGAGCAGGAATAGAACCACTGCGAACCCGTGATGCCGCTCGTTGGCAGTGCCCATGTCGCGTCCGCGTAAATCATCGTCAGGTATGAATACCCCAAGAACGTGCAGAACAGATTCGTGAGCCTGGACGGGTCGATGCCCCGGAAGTCGATGGTTGCGAAGGTGCACGACGAGAACGCGTAGCCCATCGACCGCACGCCCAAGAGGTTCCCTAGGCCGGAAATGCCTGCAAGGTTCGTGCACGAGTAGGGCAGGTAGTTCGGGTTTAAATACGAGAACGTGACCATGTCCGCCGCAAAGCTCGCGCTCGGCGGGCGCGACTTCCACGCGCAGTAGCCCGAAGACGTCCTGCCGTTGCGCTTGGTCCGACCGCCGCAGTAGGGGCAATAAACGGCCTTCATGGGTACCTCTTCCGAAAGGGTTTTACGGTTCCGGAAAAGGTTATCTACCCGCGAGAACGATAGGCAACCGGACACACATTCTGTCCGAGCGGTAAAAAGCGGGCGCGGATTTTAAACGGCTGAAAAAGGGGCATCGACCTGCGCCGATGCCCCCAAAGCGGACACACTTTTTGTCCTATAAGCCGAAGCCGTTAAGCTTCCTGGCTACAAAAGTCTTGGTCGCGGGGGCAGGATTTGAACCTACGACCTTCGGGTCATGAGAACAGAATATCGATGTTTATCGACACCTTTTGAAGCTCTTTGATACCGTTATATGCGCAGGTAGATTAACATATTTTGATAAAATGCTTGAATCAATGCCATGCCAATTTCGACCAAAATTCGACCAACGATTGCTTGACTTCAACAGTTGCATCGCAAGCGATGCAATATCAGTCCCGCGGTCGCAGGGAGCCGAAAGGCAGCCCCTGCGCCTCGATGAAGCGAAAAAGCTGCTTGAAACCCTGCTGTCACAGGAAATGGACGCGCACAGGATCGGAATGCTTCTTCCGCTCCTCCTCCTTTCTTCCGGGACGCCCGGGCGGCAAGAGCCTATTAAAAAGAGATGGATGGATTTCAAACTTGGCAAATCAAGGCGTAGCTAGTCACTCGCGTCCAAAGCCATTTGCCTAAAAATGAATACCGCTGACCGAAATGGAAAGATAGTAACAACGAAATAGATTAGTCGCACTTGTTTTTAAGAACCGTTTGTTCCAGCCCGCCCTGTTTGCAAACACCCCAACTATCATGAAATCCGTAAACAGAGGCGACATCAACACCTGACGCCGGCAAGTATGCGAGTGTCGTCTCTGCCTAAGGGGCAAGCCCCCGAGATTAGTTAGGAGAGGGGAAGAGATGGATGAAGTCAAAACGGCCTTCCAGAACTTTGGCCGCGTTATCGTCGACCCTATTTTGTACCTTTCGGTAACGGGCATCATTTTGGCCATCGCCACGGTATGCTCGCTCGGCAGCGGAGTTGTCGCAGATCTGGGCACGCTGCTCTCCGCGGCAACCAACTCCGCGGTGATCGGCAACCTGCCGGTGATTTTCGCAGTCGGCCTAACGGCAGGCTTCGCAAAGAAGCAAAAATCCAACGCGGCAGTGTTTGGACTTATTAGTTACCTCATGTTCCTGTATGTCAACAACGCCTACCTGACGCTCACCGATCAGCTGGCAAAAGCTGGCGCGATGGGTCTGTATGGCACTGGCCAGGCAACGGTACTGGGTCTTCAAGTTACCGATGTCAACGTCTTCGGCGGCGTACTCATCGGATGCTTCTGCGGTTGGCTCTATAACAAACTGATCGACGTAAAGGTATCGGAGTATATCCGGATTTACGGCGGACCCCGCCTGGCCCTTCTGGCGATGGTTCCGCTGAGCATTGTCTTCGGCATCGGAGCGACTATCGTGTGGCCCCCTATCGCTAACGCCATCAGCAACGCTTCTTCATTCATCGCAGCCTCGGGTGGTCTGGGCGTTTTCATTTACGGCTTCCTGAACCGCGTCCTCGTACCTCTCGGCATGCACCACTTTATGTGGATGCCGTTTGACTACTCCGCGATTGGCGGCACGGCGGTCGTCGCCGGCCAGAGTGTTTCCGGCGCAGCAAACATCTTCTATGCCGAGCTTCCCCATATCGCCGACGGATCCCTCACCACAGTCGACCCCTCTGTCCGCTTTGCCATGTTCGGCTTTGGCAAGGAATTCGTAACCCTCGGCACCGTGCTCGCAATGATTGCGACTTCCCGTCCGGAGAATCGAAAAGCTGTCGCAGCCATGCTGGTGCCCATTTACATCACCGCCATGCTCTCCGGCATCACTGAGCCGCTCGACTTCATGATCCTGTTCGCGTCTCCGATTCTCTGGGTTGCCTACAGCCTGTTCTACGGACTGGGCGAGATGCTCCTGTTTGTCCTGGGAGTCCGCTTGCTTAACATGTACGGTGGCATCGAGCTGCTCACGCTCGGCCTGCCTTTGCCAATGGGCGTCACCAAGTTCCCGATTTACATCGTCTTGGGCATCGTGTTTGCCGCCGTTTCGTTCATCGTTCTGGCGATGGTGATCAAGAAACTCAACCTCATGACGCCCGGCCGTTCCGCAGAGTGGTCTGCAGAGGTCTCCGGAGGCAACAATGCTCTCGAGTCCTCCGGAACTCCGGAAGTCGACGCAAAACAGCAGGAAATGGTGCAGAACATCATCAACGGCCTTGGCGGCAAGGACAATATCAACACCATGGGCTGCTGCATGACTCGTCTCCGTGTCGAAGTCAAAGATCCCGACAAGGTCAACGAAGAGACCATCAAGAAGGCTATCGACAAGGGCCTGTTTAAGAACGGCACCAATGTCCAAATTGTCGTGGGAACCAACGTGCACTCCGTCTACGACCTGCTGCGTCCCATCCTTAATCTGGAAGATTAACAGTCGCGTAATCGATAAGCGATAAGCGAGGAGACCTCATGTTGACCAAAACGTTTCATTCAATCCGAGGCATGTTCGAACGCCTGCTCAACATGTACAAAGAAAAGTCGACAAGGGGTCTTCTCGTACTTATGGCTGCATTCGCATGTGGTTTTATCTGGCCGCTCCTGGGTCTACTCGCTGCGGTTTGGACCCGGCGTTCAGGAAGGCACGCGGACGCAGGCAGCATTGCAGGCATGGCGGCGGTCATCAACATCGCTACCTACTTCGTGCAGATAGTAACCAAGATTGTCTGCAGCTCAATTTGATTTGAAAGGCATGAACAACATGAACGGATACAAGATTGTCATCTGCGGCGGCGGCAGCACCTATACCGCCGGTATCGTCAAAGACCTGATTGATCAAAAGGACGAACTGGGGATTCGTGAGCTTTGGCTCTATGACATCGACAAGGAACGCCAGGACACGGTCGCTGTGGTGGTTAAGGCAGTTATCGATGACCTTGCCCCCGAGATCCCCTTGCATGTAACCGTCGACCCCAAAGAGGCGTTTACAGATGCGAACTTTGTTATGGCGCAGATGCGCGTGGGCGGGCTCAAGATGCGTATCCAGGATGAGCAGATCAGCCTGCGCCATGGCGTAGTCGGCCAAGAGACCTGCGGAGCAGGTGGCATGGCCTATGGCATGAGGACCATCTTCCCCATGTGCGAGCTTGTCGATTTCTGCGAGGAGTACGCCTGCAAGGACTACTGGATCGTCAACTACTCTAACCCCGCTGCCATCGTAGCCAAGGCAATGCACAAGCTGCGTCCAAACGCTCGCATTCTCGACATCTGCGATATGCCGGTAGAGATTGAAGCCCGCATGGCGGAGATTTTGGGCTGCGAACTCGACGACATTGAAGTCGACTACTTTGGCCTCAATCACTTTGGGTGGTATACCAGCGTACGCTGCAAGGGCGTCGACGTTACGGACAAGCTCAAAGAGCACGTGCGTAAGTACGGTTACATTTCCGAGGCAAGCCTCAATGACGCATTGGTAAAGGACCCAGACTGGGCCCACACCTTCAAGAATGCGGCAACGATTTCTACGCTATTCCAGGATTACCTCCCCAACACCTATTACCAGTATTACCTGTTGCCCGATGCCTGCGTGGAGTACATGGACATCAATAACACGCGTGGCATGCAGGTCGTAAACGGCCGCGAAAAGCGTATCTTCGACGCATCTGCGGCGCTTAAGCGCGGTGAAAAGGTCGATCTCACGCAGTTCTACGTAGGCGTCCACGGCAGGTTCATTGTCGATGTCGTCAAGTCCCTGGCGAAGGATTTGCGCCATCGCCAGCTGGTGATTGTGCCCAATAATGGCGCAATCGAGAATCTCTCGGACGACGCGACCGTCGAGATTCCGGCGTACATCACCGATCGAGGAGCCGAACCGGTCCGCGTCGGGAAGATTCCCCGCTTCTACAAGGGCCTTATCGAGCAGCAGGATGCCTGCGAGGGCCTTGTGGTCGAGGCCGTTATCGAGGGCTCCTACCAGAAGGCACTCGAGGCCTTCACCCTCAATCGCACGATTCCCTCAGCGCGCGTGGCTAAGGAAGTCTTGGACGACATGATCGAGGCGAACAAGGGCTATTGGCCTGAGCTGAAGTAGAGAAGCCATCCAGATAGCAAAAGCACAAAAGGTGGCCTCAAGGCAAAATGCTTTGGGGTCACCTTTTGTATGACTAAATCTCCGCAAAACTCGTAAAGATGAACGAATCGGCCTCGTGTTTTACACGATAGTTCTCTTGATAATCCTGATTGAATATAAGCGAATAAATAACCTGAAGCGTATACGTGAGCGAGATCATGGAAGAGTAATTGGCAACCTTTCCAATCACGCGCTCTGATTTTGGAATGAGCAAGACAGTGTCGCATTGCCTGGCGAGCGCCGAATCAGAAAACGCCGTGATTAAACACGGCTTGATTCCGCGCTCGGAAAGAGCGGCGGCGTATTTGGAATAATCATAGTGAATGCCGCTGTAGCTTAGGAATAAAAACAGGTCGCCGGGCCTACCGTTCTTAACGTGCAGTGTCTGCAGGCCACCGTCGTCCGCCATGGTGACATGACGATCGAGCTTGAGAAGATTGTTGCGAAAGATACATCCCGCACTGATATCTTCTGTATTGAAGACGTCGATGGCGCATCCATATACCATTGG
>CALGZY010000232.1 GCA_937934355.1 uncultured Collinsella sp.
TGCCACGCTCGATTTCCCAATGTTTAAAAAGGGACGGGGATTAAATAATCATTTGGTACAAATTGATTATTTAATCCCCGTCCCAGAAAAATCATCGAGCGTGGTCTTGGACAAACAGTCTAGTTGCGCTTGAGGTGGACGACGGTTTCGCAGTGGAAGGTTTGCGGGAATAGGTCGACCGGCGTGATCTTGACGGGGGAGAAGGTGCCTTCTTCGACAAAGCGTTTGAGATCGCGCGCCAGGGTGGCCGGATCGCAGCTCACATAGGCGACATCGCGTGCGCTTGTGCTGGCGATGAGGTCGATAGCCTCGGGCGCCAGACCTGCACGCGGCGGGTCGACTACCAGGACATCGGCATCCTGGTCGGGGAACTCGCGCACGGCATCGCCGCCGATGACGTCGACGTTATCGAGCTTGTTGATCTCCAGGTTGCGACGCAGGTCGCGCACGGCCGGGCCGTAGGCCTCGACGGCGGCGACGTAATCGCAGCGGCGGGCGAGCGGCAGGGTAAAGGTGCCGGCACCGCAGTACAGGTCCACGGCCAGCTCGTCTTCCTGCGGGTCGAGGGCGTCCATAACGAGCTCGATCAAAATCTCGGCACCCTTGGTGTTGACTTGGAAGAACGACGGAGCGGACAGGCGCATCTGGCCTTCGGCGATGTTCTCGGTCCACGAGCCCTCGCCGGCGAGCATCTCTACCTTAGAGACGCGGCGGGCCTTCTTCTCGCCCTTGCTCATCACGCGCACCACGCTTGTGGGGTGCGCGGCGTCTGCCAGCACGCGCGAGACTTGCGAGCGCGGGAAGGAACCCGTGGGCGTCCAGAGTGCGACTTCGAGCGCCTTAGTGCGGCGCGAGGCGCGAATGCCCACGCGCTCGAGGTCCAAATCATGGCTGCCGCTTAGATAGTTGAGTGCGCCGACGACCGATTTGAGCGCCTTGGGAAAACGCTTATCGAACAGCGGGCACGCATCGACGGTCACGATCTTGCTGGGGTCGACACCGTGCATGCCAAGGCGCACGCGACCGTTGACGACGGTCGGTTCGAGCTCGATTTTATTGCGGTAGCCCCAGTCGTCCTTGGTGTGGCGGATGGGCTGCACCAGCTCATCGACCTGCTCAGGAGCGAACTTGCCAATGCGTTCGAGCGTGGAGCGCAGGTTTTGCTCCTTGGCGGCGAGCTGTGCCGTGCGTGAGAGATTGCCCCACGAGCAGCCGCCGCAGATGCTCACGAAGGGGCAGGGAGGCTGAATGCGATCGGGGCTTGGCTCCAGAATCTCGGTGGTGCGGGCACGCATGAATGACTTGCCGTCCTGCACGACCTCGGCCTCGACGGTGTCGCCTGCCACGGCGCCCTGCACAAAGACGGCCTTGCCGTTGTCGGCGTGCGCCAGCCCATCGGCGCCGTAGGTCATCGATTCTATAGTGAGCTTCATATCCCTGCCTGTCATTCGCGTTGTTGTCCGCACCATGGTAGCAGGGAAAAGCGCCCCGCATCCGAGGCTTTCCTCAAATGCGGGGCGCTTCTACAAACGTCTATTTCGTCTTGCCGGTAATGAGCGTCTTAAGACCCAGGCCGATCAGACCCAGTCCCATGCGCACGCGACCGGGGCGATGGCGCTCGATGGCCTTGGTCTTGCCAGCGGGCTTCTCGCGGCGGGCACTCGTCTCGGGTGCGGGTTTGGTGACCTGCGGCTCGGGCTGAGGTGCAGGTGCAGGCTCGGGCTCAATGACGGTCGCCTGGACCTTCTGAACCTCGGGCGCTTTCTCCACGGCGGGCTCTGCGGCAGCCACGGGTTCATTCACCGGGGGAGCGGCAACCGTTTCCGGTTTGGCAACTGCCCCATGTTCAACCTCGGCCTGAATAGCTTCTTCGGCCACGCGTTCCTTCTCCTGTGCGCGCTGCTGCCCGGCGGACTCGGCGTTGCGATAGGCACGCTCCAGCAGAGCTTCCTGCGAGTTGAAGGGCTTCTCGTCCTCTTTGCGCTCCACGGGGACCCAGGTGCCGTCGCTCGTGAGGCTGCGTGCCTTTACGTTGTCGCGCAGCTGCATGCCCATGTATTCGTGCACCAGGGCGCGGCAGGTGGGGTCGAGCACGGGGAAGGCGATCTCCACGCGGTGCTCGGTGTTGCGCGTCATCATGTCGGCCGAGCTCAGATAGATCATGTCCGAGTCCACGCCAAAGGCGTAAACGCGCGCATGCTCCAAAAAGCGTCCGACGATAGAACGGACATGCACGTTCTCGGTCTTGCCCGGAACGCCCGGCTTGAGGCACGAGATGCCGCGGATGATCATGTCTACGCGGACTCCTGCGCACGATGCCTCAGCGATCTTGTCGATGACCTCGCGGTCGGTGAGCGAGTTGAGCTTAAAGAACACACGGGCGGGCTCGCCAGCGAGGGCACGCTGGATCTCGCGATCCAGGCCGCGCATAATGAGTGGCTTCAGGCCGACCGGCGCCACGCCCAGGAAGCGGTAATCGCCGCGCAGGTTGCCCAGCGACAGGTTGCGGAAGAACAAGTTGGCGTCCTCGCCGATGCCGGGATGGGCGGTCATGAGCATAAAGTCGCTGTAGAGCTTGGCCGTCTTCTCGTTAAAGTTGCCGGTGCCCAACAGCGTCAGGCGTGTAAGCGCCATGCCCTCGCGATAGGTGAGCTGGCAGATCTTGGAGTGGCACTTAAAGCCTTCGGAGCCGTAGATGACGGTGCAGCCTGCCTCTTCCAGACGCTCGGCCCACTCGATGTTGTTCTGCTCGTCGAAGCGGGCGCGGAGCTCCATGA
>CALGZY010000233.1 GCA_937934355.1 uncultured Collinsella sp.
GATCATGTGACCGGTAGACGAGATGGGCAGCCATTCCGTGATGCCCTCGACCAGACCCAGGAAGGCCGATTTAAGCAGTTCGATGATATCCAAAAGAAGCCTTTCGCCTGAGCTGCGGCCATGGTCCCGCAGCAACTCCGTGCACCATTATCCCACGCTGCAGGCATGCTCGAAAAAAAGCAGCGTCATTTACAGAATTTAGAGGTACCGGGTGATTAAAGCCGGGTATAACCGCTGTAAGGCAACACAGCCAAAGGAGCTGCAGAGCCATTGAGGAGGCAAACATGAACGAGGGTTATTCAAAAGTATTCGTCGCGCTCGACGGCACTGAACAGCAGGATTTTGTTCTCGCGCGCGCTATCAAGGTCGCCGCGAATAACAAAGCCAAGCTCATCATCGGCCATGTAATTGACTCGACAGCGCTCGAGTCCGCCGGTTCCTACCCCATTGATTTGGTAAACGGCCTTGAGGAGGCATTTAAGAACTCGATCGGAAAGCAGGTTGAGGAAGCCAAGGCAAACCCCGATATTCCCGAAGTCGAAGTCATCATTCGCGCCGGCCGCATTCGCGAGACCCTCAAAGACGAAATGCTCGACATTATTCAGCCCGATCTGGTGCTCTGCGGCGCTCGCGGCCTCTCTTCAATCAAGTACGCCCTGCTCGGATCCATCTCCACGTTCCTGCTTAGGAACACCGAGTGTGACATCCTAGTTGTGAAGTAGCTCGACGCTCCGCCCAATCGCCATCAAACGCATTCGATAAAGCTCCGGTCCAAGACCGGGGCTTTATTTATGCAGGCGCCTAAAGGCAGGCGTCCGCCGTCAAACCCGTCACCATGTCTACGACTCAAAATAGTGCATATGATTGGTTGGGAACGTGATCTCGACTTCAAAGAATTCCCCATGCTCGGAGCGGGCCACGATTCCCAACCCCATTTTGTCGCATAGGCGCTTGACCAAATAGAGCCCAATACCAGTGGAGCGCTTGCCGTTCCTGCCGTTCTCGCCGGTAAAGCCGCGGTCAAACACACGGTCCAAATCTGCGGCAGGAACGCCGCGGCCGTTGTCGCGAACCACAAGCTTCACGCAATCATCGGTGCCCCCTGCGTTCGCACGAGTCGCCGCAAAGAGCAGCTGAGCACCTTCGTCGCGGGCGTATTTCACACTGTTTTGAATGAGCTGCCCCAAGATGAACTCAACCCATTTTTCGTCGGCAAACACCTCGAGCTCAAGGCCGCGGCAAACGGGTGCCACATGGGCAGAAATCATCGCACGCGCGTTGCGCTTAAGTGCCGAAGAGACAATGGACTGCAAGGAGACATTTCGCACTACATAATCGCGGTCGAGCGATTCCGAGCGAGCGTAAAACAGCGCCTGTTCGATGTATCCCTCAACGCGGTCAACCTCCTTCGCCAGAGCATCGACCTTTTCGTGCACCTCCTGAGGCTGAACATTGTTCGCAAGGTCATCATCCAGGTTTTCGAGCATCAAATAGGCTGCAACCAGCGGCGTTTTCGCTTCGTGCACCCATGTTTCGACATACTCGCGGTAATTCGCAGTCTGGCGGCGATAGCCTGCGACCTCATCGTTTGCAGCCTTAGCGATAGCACGGATGACGTCATACACAGCCTCGCCCTCGGCATCCTCCGGATATTCCATCATCTCCATCGCCCAAGAAACGCTCTCGAGATGTTCCGCACAGCGTTCGAGCCCGCGATAGAACTTCCGGTGACGAAGCCAGTCCGACACAGCGCCGATCAGCGTGCCGGCAACTCCAATAAGGGCGACCAAGACCACGATCTGCACGTACACGCTCGTGGTGAGCAAAACGCTGCAGGCAAGCCCCGTAGCGAGCAGGGGCAACAGCACCACAGCGCCATGTGACCTCAAATACCTGCCCATAAGCCGCTACACCGAATAGCCTTGGCCGCGGTGCGTGGTCAGATACCCATGTACCCCAATCTTATCGAGCGTAGCGCGCAAGCGATTGATGTTAACCGTCAAGGTGTTGTCGTCGATAAACGTATCGGAATTCCAAAGGTCGCGCATGATGGCCTCGCGCGAGACAATCGCCCCCGCATGGCGCATAAGCAAACTCAAGATTCTCAGCTCGTTTTTGGTCAGCTCGACTTCCGAGCCCTCGTACAGCGCGCGAGAACGGGCAGCATCGAGCTCAAGCCCATCATGTCGCAGCACGGTCTTTCCCTGTGCGGAAGAGCTGCGACGCAAAAGCGCTTGCATGCGCGCAATGAGAACACGCAGGCTATAGGGCTTGGGAATAAAGTCGTCGGCGCCAAGCGTCATACTCATAACCTCGTCAACCTCCGTCGCGCGAGAGGTGAGCACGATAATGGGCACGTCCGAATGCGAGCGCAGTTCA
>CALGZY010000234.1 GCA_937934355.1 uncultured Collinsella sp.
GCTGCTGGCCAGCGGTGGCATCGTCGCCATCAAGGGCCTGGGCGGATTCCATCTATCCTGTGACGCTGCCAACGAGCAGGCGGTGGCCGAGCTGCGCCGTCGCAAGCGTCGCAGCAACAAGCCGCTTGCCGTCATGGTGCGCAGTCTTGCCGATGCCGGGCGCCTGTGCTATATCGACGATGCTGAACGCGATCTGCTCGCCGGCAGTATCCGCCCCATCGTGCTGCTGCGCCGGCGGGCTGTTTGCGGGAACGACGGCGATTCTTCCGACGCCCTCGTACTCGCACCGTCCGTCGCGCGCGACCTGCCCGAGCTTGGCGTTATGCTCCCCTACACCCCGCTTCAGCATCTTCTGCTTGCAGCTGCCGCGTCGCACGGTATGCACGCGCTCGTCATGACCAGCGGCAACCTGAGCGAAGAGCCCATCGAGACCGATGACGATCTTGCCTGGGAGCGCCTCGTTGCCGCCGGCATTGCCGACGCGCTGCTCGGCAACGATCGAGCGATTCTCTCGCGCTATGACGATTCCGTGGTGCGCGTGGTCAACGGCGCCGTTATGCCCGTTCGCCGCGCTCGCGGATATGCACCCCAGTCGCTGCCGTTGCCGGCGCTCGACCGCGCTCCGTCCTGCGTGCTCGCCTGCGGGCCACAACAAAAGGCCACAATTGCGCTCACGCGTGAAGGGACGAACGGCGAGGCAACCTGTTTTGTGTCGCAGCATATCGGCGATGTTGAAAACGGCGGGACCTTCGATGCCTGGAACGCTGCGCGCACGCGCTTGGAAGATCTCTTTGATTTGGTGCCCGCCGCCTTGGCTTGCGATGTACACCCCAGCTATCTATCGGGCCAGTGGGCGCGCGAGCAGGCGCGAAAATGCAATCTGCCGCTCGTCGAGGTGCAGCACCATCATGCGCATATCGCGAGCGTAATGGCCGAGGCCATCGCCGCGGGCCAGCTTACAACCGACGCGCGCGTCCTTGGCATCGCCTTTGACGGCACCGGCGCCGGCACCGATGGGACCATTTGGGGCGGCGAGTTTCTTGTTGCCAGCCTTGGCGGCTTTGAGCGCGCCGCGCATTTGCGCACCTGGGCGCTCCCCGGTGGGGCGGCCTCCGTGCGCGACGCCCGCCGCAACGCCTTCGCCCTGCTCAGTGAGCTCGGCCTGCTCGAGCACCCAGGTGCCGCTCGGCTTTTGGACAGCCTCGACGAGCAAACGCGCAGCGTGACAGCCACCATGATCGAGCGCGGCATCAACAGCCCGCGTACCAGCAGCATGGGGCGCCTCTTTGATGCCGCGGCAGCAATTCTGGGCATCTGCGACAAGGCAACCTACGAGGGCGAACCCGCCATAGAACTCGAGGCCGCCGCCTGGCGCGCGCTCGACAACGAAATCGCCCATTTTCCCGACGACAACGCCGGCTATTTCGCATCTGGCCCATCGTGGCTGGACGGCCCCTATGTTCTGGACCAGAAAGCACTCTTTGAGGCACTTTTGGGAGGAATTGGAGCCGGAGCGCCCGCCAACAGGCTCGCACTCGACTTCCATGTCGGCATCGCGCGCTCCTCGGCGCGCATCGCCAGCGATATCTGCGTGCACGAGGGCATCGACACCGTCGCGCTCTCGGGCGGCGTGTTCATGAACCGACTTCTGCTTCAGCTTCTCACCCGCGAGCTCAAAAGCACAGGCTTTACTGTCCTTGTCCCCCACACCGTACCCGTCAATGACGGCTGCATCGCCTACGGTCAGGCAGCAGTCGCACGCACTCGCCTCGCACAGGTCGCGCCACAATAGGCTGTTCGGCCAGCCCGCAAGCCGCCGTCTCACAGGCGTAACGCGTTTGCCCGCGAACCCCGCGAGCGCTACCATCAACTGATGGATTATTGAGCGCCCGTCCAGCGCAAAGCGTATAAAAGGGGAACAATATGTGCCTTGCCGTTCCCGGTAAAGTAGTCAAACGCGACGACGACCTCAAGGCCACCGTCGACATGATGGGCATCGAGCGCCCTGTGTCGCTACGACTCGTGCCGACGGCGCAGGTTGGCGACTATATTCTCGTACACGCCGGCTTTGGCATCCAGATTGTCGACGAGCAGGAAGCACAGGAAACGCTCGAGCTTGTTAATGCCATGTCCGAGCTGGTCGAAGAAGACCAGCTGACCACCAACCCGGCGGAGGCTTACTAGTGGCGCCCGAGCAGCCGGCGCGCTCCGGTATCGATTTCTCGGCATTCCGCGATCCCAAGCTGGCTCGCGAGCTCATCGAACGCATTCATGAGCTTGTCGGCGACCGCACCATCAACCTTATGGAAGTCTGCGGCACGCATACCGTGAGCATCGGGCGCTATGGCTTTCGCTCCATTATGCCGGCAGGGCTCAAGCTGCTGAGCGGCCCGGGCTGCCCCGTCTGCGTCACCGCCAACCGCGACATCGACCACGCAATCGCGCTCGACAACATAGACGGCGCCATCATCACCACCTTTGGCGACATGATGCGCGTGCCCGGATCATCCACCTCGCTCGCTGCGCAAAAGGCGGCGGGGCGCGATATCCGCATTGTGTACTCCCCGCTCGACGCGCTCGACATTGCCGAGCAAAACCCTGATCGCCCGGTCATTTTTATGGGCGTGGGCTTCGAGACTACGACGCCCACCATCGCCGCCGCCATCTTGGAGGCCGAGGCGCGCGGGCTTTTGAACTTCTCGGTCTATTGCGCCCACAAGACCACGCCGCCGGCGTTGCGCGCCATCGCCAACGACCCCGAGACCGCCATCGACGGCTTTATCCTGCCGGGCCACGTCGCCACCATCACGGGCTTGGCGCCCTTTAGCTTTTTGGTCGACGAGTTCGATACCCCGGGCGTGGTCACGGGATTTGAACCGGTCGATATCCTGCAGGGCATCTGCATGCTGGTCCAGATGGTTGTCGAGGACAGGCCGGCGATCGACAATGCCTACCGCCGCGGTGTCAATGCGAACGGCAACCCCGTGGCGCGCCAACTGGTCGAGCAGGTGTTTGAGCCGTGCGGCACCACATGGCGCGGTCTGGGGCCGATTGCCAACTCGGGCCTCGCAATCCGCCCCGAGTTCTTGCGTTTTGATGCCCGTGCTCGCTTTGACGTGCCCGTTGAGGCGACGGTCGAGCCGCGTGGATGCCGCTGCGGCGACGTGCTGCGCGGGGCCATTACGCCAAGCGACTGCCCCCTGTTCGGCCACGCTTGTACGCCCGAGCATCCCGTCGGCCCCTGCATGGTGAGCTCCGAGGGCAGCTGCGCAGCATATTTCCGCTACCGAGGCTAATAGGTTCCGCCGTTCTAACGAACGGCGGACCAGTCGACGCTGCGCCTCACCCATATAATTCCACCCACGATTGGAGTTTTCGATATGTCCCATAGCGTTACCGATAGCACCGTCCTGCTGGGCCACGGCTCTGGCGGTCAGATGATGAAACGCATCATCGATGAGGTCTTTTTGGATGCCTTTGGGTCGTCCGAGCTGCTCGAAGGCAACGATGCCGGCGTCGCCGCGCTGCCCGCGAGCGGGCGCATCGCCATGTCGACCGACAGCTTTGTTGTCTCGCCGCAGTTCTTCCCCGGTGGCAACATCGGCCGCCTCGCCGTGTGCGGAACCGTCAACGACGTCGCGACCTCGGGTGCCAACGTGCGCTACCTGTCGTGCGGCTTTATCCTCGAAGAGGGCTATCCCATGGATAGGCTCCGCCAGATTGTGCAGACGATGGCCGAGACGGCGCACGAGGCGGGCGTGTCCATAATCACGGGCGACACCAAGGTGGTCGAGCGCGGCGGGGCCGACGGCGTCTATATCAATACCGCCGGCGTGGGCGAGGTGCCTGCGGGCGTGGCGCTCAGCGGCGCAAACTGCCAGCCCGGCGATGTCATCCTGGTCTCGGGTACACTGGGCGACCACGGCATCGCTATCATGAGCCAACGCGAGGGTCTGGCGTTTTCGAGCACGATCGAAAGCGACGCCGCGCCGCTCAACCACCTGATTGCCGATGTGCTTTCCGCAGCACCCGACACACGCTGCTTCCGCGACCCCACGCGCGGTGGCCTGGCCTCGACGCTCAACGAGTTTGCGCAGGCCAGCGGCGTTGCCATGGAGATCGACGAGGACGATGTGCCCGTGCGCCCCGACGTGCAGGCAGCCTGCGAGATGCTCGGCTACGATGTGCTGCAGGTGGCAAACGAGGGCAAGATGGTTGCCGTCGTGCCGGCCGAGCAAGCCGATGCCGCGCTGAGCGCCATGCGCGCCGCCCGCTACGGCGAGAATGCCGCCATCATCGGCCGCGTGCTGCCACTTGCCGAGGGCGCCCATCCCGCCGTGCGCGTGCGCACCGGCTGGGGCTCGACCCGCATCCTCGACATGCTCGTGGGAGAACAGCTGCCGAGGATTTGCTAACGACAAAGGCTCAGGGCTATTAAAGATATTCAGATTCCAAACATGCCCGGCACGCATGCCCAGTATCATGGGGTGCGTTTTACAACTCAAGCGGCAGGAGCACCCATGGCAGCAGCTTTTTCCCATGTGATCTTTGACCTGGACGGCACCATTCTCAACACGCTCGAGGACCTGGCGGCCGCCGGCAACCATACCTGCGAGGCGCACGGCTGGCCCACGTTTGCCGTTGACGAGTACCGCTACAAGGTGGGAAACGGCATGCTCAAGCTGGTTGAGCGCTTTATGCCCGCCGAGTACGCAGGCGACGGCCGCATGTTTGAGCAGACGCTTGCCGAGTTTAGGGCTTACTACGGCGAGCACAAGGAAGACCACACCGCTCCCTATGCCGGCACGATCGAGATGCTCGACCGCTTGCGCGCCGCGGGCGTTCAGCTTGCCGTGCTCACTAACAAGGACCACGTCTCGGCGGCTTCGCTTATCGAAAAGTATTTTGGTTCCAAGCGCTTTGCGCTGGTGCAGGGCCGTGTCGATGCGTTTCCGCCCAAGCCCGAAGCACCCGTCACGCTGCATGTGATGGAAGAGCTAGGCGCCGACCCGGCGACCACGCTCTACGTAGGCGATTCCAATGTCGATATCCTGACCGGCCACAACGCCGGCCTTAAGAGTGCGGGCGTCAGCTGGGGTTTCCGCGGCCGCGCAGAGCTGGAAGCCACCGGCGCCGACTACGTGGTGGACACCCAGGCAGAGCTCGCAGCGCTGATCCTGGGCGAGTAACGAGCGACACTGCTTAACGCAGCTGCGACAATTCTTCCGCGCGGAAAGCGCATCCCGTTTTGAAGCTCCGGAATGGGATGCGCTTTCCGTTTGAGGCGCATCAGGGAAACCGCATCCCACTTCAGAGCAATATTCCGGGTCGCAGTTTCCGCAACCCACCCCATCCGGAAAATGCGACCCACTATTCGGCCAAAAACCGGGTCGCGGTTTCCCAAGCACTCGGTGCAACGCTGGCACAAGGAGTGTCCCCAACTGCCGGCAGAAAAGGAACGTCCCCAGCTGCCGCCTTCCCAATGACTACTTCAGCGATGGCAACGTCGCAGGTAAAAGTGCCACTTTAAGCCAACCAAGGGAACGACGTTGTTTTGGCAACGACAGACACTATGACCCAATCCGAGGGCACTAAAAAGATAGGAGCCCCCGCTCG
>CALGZY010000235.1 GCA_937934355.1 uncultured Collinsella sp.
CCGAGCTGCCGGTGCCGGGGCATCCGTGCGCGGCGCGTGCCCTGTGCGCCCGCGGGCGGCATCGCCTGGCCCTGCCGTTTGACGAGCGCGACCGCATTGTGCACCCCATGCGACGCCGCCGGGATGGCTCGGGGTTTGATGCGATTACCTGGGACGAGGCGTTTGCCCAGATTGCCGAGCGGCTTTTGGGGATTGTTGACGAGTGCGGGCCACGTGCGCTGGGCATGACGCTCGGCGTTCCCTCGTTCGATCGCTACTGGGCGTATCGCTTTATGCATGCGCTGTGCTCGCCCAACGTGTACGGTGCCGACGGCGCCTGCGAGGTAAGCCGTCTCACTGGTTGGGAGCACAGCCTGGGCTACAGCCCAGCCTCCGACCTGGCACATACCGATTGCATCATGTATCTGGGGCGTTCCATTGTCGATTCGTCGACGATGGGGGCCGTCGATGCGCTCAACGATGCCCGTCGCCGTGGGGCGAAGATTATCGTTGTCGACCCCCGGCGTAGCGGCTCGGCTGCGCTTGCAGACCGCTGGCTCCGCGTGCGTCCGGGCTGCGACTTGGCGCTGCTGCTGGGTATTGCCCACGTGTTGATTGCCGAGGGCCTGTACGACCACGAGTTCGTTGACCGCTATACCACGGGGTTTGACGAGCTGGCGCAGGCGGCCAGTGCTTGGACGCCTGAGTGGGCAGAGTCGATGTGTGACGTGCCGGCGGATGAGATCCGTGCGACGGCGCGCGATCTAGCTGCCGCTGCGCCTGCCGCTGTGGTGGATGCGGGCTTTCATGGTGGCATCGGTATCGCGTATGCCAATAGCACCCAGACCGCGCGCGCTATCTGCTTGGTCGATGTGCTACTGGGCTGCATCGGACACGCGGGCGGTGCGCTCAACCCGCCCACACCGCTTGTATTGGGCGACCTTGATCCCATGCGCTTTGCGATGCCGCCGGTGCCGCGCGAGCCCAAGCTGGGGTCCAAGCGCTATCCACTGGTCGATCCGGTGCGCGGCCTGTGCACGACAATCGGTCAGTCGATTCTTGCCGGCGATTTGCGTGGGCTCATCGTCTATGCCAGTAACCCCGGTGCGGGCTATGGCAATGCACAGGCTTGGTTGGGTATTTTGCAGCAGCTCGACTTGCTCGTGACGATTGATATTCGCTGGTCCGAGACGGCGCGTGCTTCTGACTTCGTGCTGCCCGACGTGACGTATCTGGAGGCCGACCGCGGCGTGGGCGCAGTCGTGGGCGCCAATGATGCGCGTGTGTTCTACCGCAATGCCGTGTTGCCCGTGTTGCATGGCGACACGCGTCCCGGTCGGGAGATTTTTGCCGGTCTGGCGCAGGCGTGTGGCGTGGGCGAGTACTTCCAGTTTACGTCTGACGATCTGGCGGCTGCCCAGGTGGCGCCTTTTGGGATCGGTCTGGACGAGCTCAAGGAGCGCGGTTGGGCCGATACGGGCGTGGCGCTGCCGTCGCGCACGGGTGAGCCGGTGGTTCCGCTTGCCGGCGGCAAGATTGCGCTGGCAAGTGATGTATGGGAGCGTGCCGGCATGGGACGCGTGCCAGGTTGGATCGCGCCGATGGTGGAGCCCGGTCCGGGGATGTTTCGCCTCATTAGCGGTAACCGGCCCTTCGAGTCGCACACCTCGCGCAGGCTCGCGGCGGCCGGTGCCGCCGAGGCGGGTTCCGACTTGGACGCCGTGCAGATGAACGCCGATGTCGCCGCTCGCATGGGCATCGCCGACGGCGAGGTTGTCGAGCTTGTGAGCGACATGGGCCGCGACCGCGTGCGCGTGGAGACGACGCCCTATCTGCATCCGGCGTGCATCTTTACGTCGGCTGCTCCCGGTGGGCGCGCATTGGGTGCTGAGAGTGGTGGCCGGCAGGCCCTGGGCGTCGGGCCACTCGACCACACGCCGCTGCGCTGGGACCCGTTGACGGGTGCCGCGCTCACTCAGGAAAACGCCGTTCGCGTGGAAAAGATTGTCGCGCGCGGGGATAATAACGACTGATTGATTCAACAGATTGATTCGGCTGGTTTTGACGAACGGCCGACTGATCTGCCCTTGGTTTTTGAAAGGCTGCACATGAGCGATAGCCAGAACATGTCCGATGAGGTGCGCGCCCGCCTGCGCGCTATTCCTTCCGTCAACGAGCTGCTTGCCGAGTGGCCGGTGGTGAAGGCGGCGGGGGAGACCTGCGACGCGGTGGTGCATGCCGCCGTCACGGCCGAGCTCGACGAGGAGCGCGCCGCCATTCGCGCCGGTGCCGCCCCGCGCTCTAAGCGCGACCTGGCTTCGGCCATCGAGTGGCGTGCCCACCGCTCCGCGCTGCCGAGCCTGCGTCCCGCCGTCAACGCCACGGGTGTGGTCATCCATACCAACTTGGGCCGAGCCCCGCTCGCGGAGTCGGCCGCCAAGGCCGTGGCCGAGGTCGCGCGCGGCTACAGCACGCTCGAGTACAGCGTGGACACCTGTTCGCGCGGGTCGCGCAAGGAGCACGCCGCGCAACTGATCCGCTCGCTCACCGGTGCCGAGGATGCTCTGGTTGTCAACAACAACGCCGCCGCGGTGCTGCTGGTGCTTGCCACCCATGCCGCGGGCAAAGAGGTTATCGTCAGCCGCGGCGAGCTTGTCGAGATTGGCGGCAGCTTTCGCATCCCCGATGTCATGGAGGCTTCGGGCGCCAAGCTTGTCGAGGTCGGTGCCACCAACCGCACGCACCTTGCCGATTACGAGCGCGCCATCACGCCCGACACGGCCATGATCCTCAAGGTTCATCCTTCCAACTACCGCATTGAGGGCTTTCACGAGGAAGTGAGCTCCAAGGAGCTTGCCGTGCTGGCCCACAAGCATGGTCTGCTGTTCTACGAGGACCAGGGCTCGGGCGCGCTTTTGCCCGACGACATCCTGGTTCGCGGCGGCGAAGAAACCACGCCGGCTTCGGTTTCGGCAGGGCTCGATCTGGTGTCGTGCTCGGGCGATAAGCTGCTCGGTGCCGCACAGGCGGGCATTATCATGGGCCGTCGCGATCTGGTCCAGGCCTGCGGGTCGCATCCGCTCATGCGTGCCCTGCGTCCGGGCAAGTTGGCGCTCACGGCGCTTGAGGCCACACTGCGCATCTACATGGATGGCGCCGATGTCGCCCATCGCGATATTCCGGTGCTCAGCATGCTCACGCTTCCGCAGGCTCATCTGGAGCGTCGCGCACGCAAGTTGCGCGATCTGATGGTCGCGGGCCTCGATAAGGCTGGTTGCCCTTGTGCCGTTCAGGTGGAGATCGTCGAGGAGTCGTCGACTCCCGGCGGCGGCTCGCTGCCCACCGTGGAGCTGTCCACGATGTGCGTTGCCGTGCGTCTCGTTGATGAGCGTCTTTCCGTTGACGCGCTCAAGCGCTCGCTCGTCCAGGATTTCGACACGCCGGTCGTCACGCGCGCCTCGCACGATCTCGTTCTGTTTGACGTGCGCACGCTCGTGGGTGACCGCGATATCGAGACGGCGGCAACGACGCTCGTCGTGTGCGTTAAGAAGGCGATTATTCGATGAGTGAGGTTCAGGCGTTGGTGGAGTGTCCCGTTATCGTTGGCACGGCAGGCCACGTCGACCACGGTAAGTCGGCGCTGATCGAGGCGCTGACCGGCAAGAATCCCGATCGCCTTGAGGTCGAGCGTCGCCGCGGCATGACGGTGGAGCTGGGCTTTGGCGAGCTGGCGCTGCCGAGCGGCAAGATCGTTGGCCTGGTCGATGTGCCGGGGCATGCCCATTATCTGCGCGCCATGGTGCAGGGTGCCACGGGTATCGACGTTGCCGTGCTGGTGGTTTCGGCCGTCGAGGGCGTGATGCCGCAGACCCGCGAGCACGTGCATGTGCTGGAGCTGCTGGGCGTTACGCACATGGTGGTCGCGCTGACGATGTGCGACCTGGCCGATAGCGAGATGGTTGATCTGGCCGAGCTCGATGTCGATGACTTTTTGTCGGGTACTGTGTTTGCGGGCGCGCCAATTGTGCCCGTGTCGTCTAAGACGGGCGAGGGGATTGACGGGCTGCTTGCGGTGCTCGACGAGCAGGTGGGTGTCTGCTGGGATACCTGTCGCGAGCGTGCCGAGCGGAGCGATGCCGCGCCGCGCCTGCCGATTGACCGCTGCTTTACGATCAAGGGCGCCGGCACCGTCGTGACGGGAACGCTGCGCGATGCGCCGGTTGCGGTGGGCGACGAGCTGATGGCTTTGCCGTCGCGTACGGTCTGTCGTGTGCGCGGGATTCAGGTGCATGGCGATACGCCGCGCGCGCTGCCTGGGCAACGCGTGGCGCTCAACTTGGTGGGCGATGCCGTCGCCGCGCTCGATCGCGGTGAGATGCTCGGCGTGGCGGGCCGCTTTGGCCAGACGATGCGCTTTATGATGGCGTTTACGTATTTGGGTCGCGAGGGAGCCAAGCCGCGTGTGCTCGAGTCGGGTGCGCGTGTGCACGTGATGGCGGGTACAGCCGAGGTTGTCGGTCGCATCATGTTCATGGAGGGCGAGGCCCCCATGGCGGTGGGCGAGACCCGTATTGTTCAGGTGCGCTTGGAAAACTCGCTGCCGCTGCGTGCCGGGGACCATGCCGTGGTGCTGTCCTATTCGCCCGTGATGCTTATTGGTGGCGGGCGTGTGCTGCTTTCGCACTGCCGTCGCTCGCGCGAGCTTGCCGAAGGAGAGCGTGCGCTGTATGCGGCGATCGAGTCCGGCGATATCGCGGGCGGTGTGGGCGCTTGGCTGGCGCTGCAGACGCTGCCGGTTACGACGGTTGATGTTGCTAAGACTTTGGATCTCGGTGTCGGCGAGGCCGATGCCGCACTGCGCGGATTGGTGGCGCAGGGCTCCGTTCGCAAGCTTGCCGCGGGCGATGCGGGCCTCTTGGCGGACGCCGTGGTGCTCGACGCCGCGATGGATGCGCTGGCGGCGACCCTGTCAGCCATGCACGCGACGGCTCCCAAGGAGACGGGCTTTACGCCCGGCGCCGTTGCCCATGCTGCGTGGCCTGCCGCTGATGAAGGCGTTGCCGCGGCTCTGATTGCCGAGGGCTGCTCACGTGGCGTGTGCGCCGCCGAGGGCGCCGAGGTATTCGATCCGCATTCGGCCGCCGCGGCGGCACGCGTGGTGCGAGAGGCTTGCGAGCGGATCGTCGCGCTGCTTGATGAGGCCGGCCTCGATGCGCCGACGTTGCCCGAGGTAGGCGAGCGACTACAGCTCGATCGCGACACCATGACGCGAGCTCTGTGCGAGCTTTCGCTCAACCGCTCGATCGTTAAGGTCGAGCGCGACGTTGCGCTGTCCGCTGCCACCGAGGCCCATGCGCGCGAGCTTGTTGCCGCTGCCATTGAGGCAGCCGGCGGCGCAGCCACCACGAGCGTGCTGCGCGAGGCCCTTGGCGTGTCGCGCAAACGCGCCATCAGCATCCTGGAACACCTAGATGCCGTGCGCTTTACAGTGCTCGACAAGGATGCCGGCGGCCTGAGGTCCCTACGCTAGGCCGGTCACCCGCTCCCGCCTCCTCAGTTGCGGTGAAATAGTTCCTGTTTTTGGGGTCTTGCAGCCTAATCAAGAACTATTCCACCGCAACTTCTTGCTCGTCTTTTTGGGATGGAGCCGTTTCGGTTTGGTAAAATACCGCCGCACTTGGGAACGGATGGGCTCCGGTGGGCTCCGCGGTCCTCAAAACCGTTGCGAGGCGTGCAAAACGTCTTGGATGTGTTCGATTCACATACGTTCCCGCCATACGCTACCAGCGCTTTTGTGCTCGCGGTCTTGCTGCGTGCCGCAAAGGCGCTGTTTTGTTTTTGCACGGGCTCGCCGTGTCGTCTGCCTTGTCGCCTACGGTAATTGGTCCCGTGCGTTGGGCTTTGAACGTGCCGATGGAGGTGTTTTGTCGTATGACTACCGTAAGACGTACCGATCTTTCTTGTGTTGTCCAGGCGGGCGGGCTGTCCTCGCGCATGGGCTGCGATAAGGCGCGCATGGCGTTTTGCGGTGAGCCGCTCATCGAGCGCGTGCTGGGTCGGCTGGCGCCAGTTGCCGGCGAGTTGGTCGTGACGACTTCGCGTCCCGGCGAGCTTGCCTATCTTGAGGAGTGCGCGTTTGGCGGCCTGGTGCCGCGAATAGTGTCGGACCTTGAGGGGCCGGCGGGTGCCATGCGCGGCATCGCGAGTTCGTTGGCTGCGGCTCGGCTTCCTCTCGCGGCTATCGTCGCCTGTGATATGCCGTTTGTCTCGCCGGAACTCATCGGCGCGCTTGCCGATCGTGTTGAGGCCGAGGCGCTCGACGTGTGCGTGCCGCGCGAGGAGCGGGGGATTGAGCCGCTGTGCGCCGTCTGGCGCCGTGACGCGTGTGCGCCGGCCGCCCAAGAGCTGCTCTCCTGCGACCGACAGCGCATTCGCTGCCTGATCAATCGCGTTCAGGCCGGTTATATGGATGAGCCGCAGATCGTTAAGGCCGCGGGCTCGACGCTCTGCTTCGAGAACGTCAATACGCCCGAGGAGTTTGCGGCGGCCGAGTTACTCGCCTAGACGATTGGAGTTGCCATGTCTCACGATATTTGTCCCGACACGGGAGAACCTTGCACTTGCGACGGGTCCGAACCCTGTACCTGCGGTTGCGGTGGCTGTGGACATACTGCGGAAGAGGAAGCGGCCGCCGCGGCGTATCGTGAGGCACACCGCGAAGGCCCGTCCGGTGATGCCCTCGACCACGAGCGCAAGATTATCGTTTCGTTCGACAGCACCTTCGATGTGATGGAATGCGAGCAGCTGTGTGTTGTCGCCGGTGTGCCCGGGCGCATCATGCCGCTGCCCGGCTCCATCACCGCGGGTTGCGGCCTGTGCTGGGCCATGCCGTTCTCCGGCGATGCCCTCGCCGCCTTCCGCGCTGCCACCGAAGGCCGCATAACCCCCGCCGACTACCACCAGCTCGTCCTCTAACTACCAACACCACCACAAAGGTGCCTGTCCCCAATGTGGTGGTTTGGAACACGTGGACGAAACAGCTTCGAAACACGCGATTTGTGCGTCGGGTGCTCAAAAACGCTTCTACCTGCATCGTAATCAAAACGAAACATCTGCCCGTCTGCTTATGCGAAACTTTCCCGCAACAGTGCGATATTATCCATACTCGATAAAGTTCGCGGCGCATAGGGTGCCGCGATCAACATTTTTCGTTTCCCATCATTGGAGGAAGCATGAGCTACACGCAGAAAGTTCTCGAAGAGCTCAAGGCCCGCTATCCCGAGCAGCCTGAGTTCATCCAGGCCGCGACCGAGATCCTCGGCACCATCCAGCCGGCGCTCGACGCCCACCCCGAGTACGAGGAGGCCGCCCTGCTGGAGCGCCTCGTCGAGCCCGAGCGCATCGTCATGTTCCGTGTTCCCTGGGTCGACGACCAGGGCAAGGTTCAGGTCAACCGCGGCTATCGCGTCGAGTTCAACTCTGCCATTGGACCCTACAAGGGCGGCCTGCGCTTTAACCCGACGGTCACCCTGGGCATGCTCAAGTTCCTGGGCCTGGAGCAGATCCTCAAGAACAGCCTGACCACCCTTCCCATGGGCGGCGGCAAGGGCGGCTCCGACTTTGACCCCAAGGGCAAGTCCAACAACGAGATCATGCACTTCTGCCAGTCCTTCATGACCGAGCTCTATCGCCACATTGGCCCCAACACCGACGTTCCCGCCGGCGACCTGGGCGTTGGAGGCCGCGAGGTTGCCTACCTGTTCGGTCAGTACAAGCGCCTGACCAACGAGTGGACCGGCGTCCTTACCGGCAAGGGCCTCTCCTTTGGCGGCTCGCTCGCCCGTACCGAGGCCACCGGCTACGGCCTGGCCTACTTTGTGGACGAGTACCTCAAGAGCCGCGGCGACTCCTTCGAGGGCAAGAACGTCGTCGTCCACGGCTCGGGCAACGTCGCCATCTACGCCGTCCAGAAGGTCTCGCAGCTTGGCGGCAAGGTGCTCGCCTGCTCCGACACCCACGGTTGGGTCGAGGACCCCGAGGGCATCGACTACACCGTCCTCGAGCATGTCTACAACAAGAAGCGCTCCGGCAACGACCGCGGCGTCACGCTTGCCATGTATGTTGACAAGCGCCCCGCCGCCACCTGGCACGAGGGTGACGGCCGTGGCGTGTGGCAGCTGCCGTGCGACATCGCGCTGCCCTGCGCCCGTGAGAACACCCTGCACCTCGAGGACGCCAAGGCGCTCGTCGCCAACGGCGTGAAGGCCGTGGGCGAGGGCGCCAACATGCCCACCACCATCGAGGCCACGGAGTACTTCCAGGAGCACGGCGTTGCCTTCATGCCCGGCAAGGCGGCCAACGCCGGTGGCGTGCTCGTCTCCGGCCTCGAGATGAGCCAGAACGCCGAGCACCTCTCCTGGACGTTCGAGGAGGTCGACGGCAAGCTCGAGCAGCTCATGCGCGGCATGTTCCACAACGTGGACGACACCGCCAAGGAGTACGGCGAGGAGGGCAACTTCGTCATGGGCGCCAACATCGCCGGCTTCCTGAAGGTTGCCGACGCCATGCTCGCCCAGGGCGTCTGCTAAATCTTCGCTCGAAATAGCATGTGATGAGGCTCCCAGCCATTCCGGCTGGGAGCCTTTTCTATCCCGGAGGACTCCTCATAACTTGCGGTGATATACGGACTGTTTTGCGTTCCAGAACGGCTAATCAGTCCGTATATCACCGCAAGTTATGGATGGGTGGGTGGATTTTGTCCTAAAACGGTGTGCGGCCCCTCGTTTGGTACACTTAAAAGTACTGGACAAGTGAAGAGATGGGGGAGAACGTGCTCAAGTTCGGTACCTACGTCCGTGTTGGAAACGCGGCCGAAGCCTATGAGCTCTTACAGAAGAACCGCAACAACAAGATTGTGGGCGGCGGCATCTGGATGCGCCTGGGTTCGCGTCGCGTGGCGACGGCGATTGACCTTTCGGCCTGCGGACTCGATCAGATCGAGGAGACCGAGACTGAGTTTCGCATCGGTGCCATGTGCACCCTGCGCCAGCTCGAGCGCCATGCCGGGCTCAACGCGCTTGTCAACCATGTCTTTGAGTTCGCCGTCCACGATATCGTGGGCGTGCAGCTGCGCAATACCGCCACGGTGGGCGGCAGCATCTACGGCCGCTTTGGTTTTTCGGACGTGCTCTCGGCCTTTTTGGCGCTCGATTCGTACGTTGAGCTGACGGGCGCCGGCCGCGTGCCGCTCGCGGAGTTCGTGGGCATGGGCTACGTGCGCGACGTGATCGAGCACGTGGTGGTCGTTAAGCACGATTACCGCGCAAGCTATGAGGCCGTGCGCAAGGCCGCGACCGACTTCCCCTCGCTCAACGTCACCACCGCCTGGTGGAACGGCTCCTGGCACGTCACCGTGGGCGCCCGCCCGCTGCGCGCGACCTTGCTGCAGGGCGAGGCATGTGGCCTGGTGAGCGAGCAGCCTTCCGAGGACGAGCTACGCACACTGGCCGTATCCGTGCGTGCCCTGAGCTACGGCACCAACCTGTGGGGCTCGGCCGACTACCGTCGCCGCATCTCGGCCCCGCTCGCCATCCAGGCCGTGCGCCGCGCCGCCGGCATCGAGCTTTCTGCCGCGCTTGCCCGCGAGCTCGAGACCGTGCAAGTGCCTAAGTTCGCCACGGACGAGTACTCCTGCCGCCGCGTGCCCGGCGTCGATTCTAGCGAGGTGCGCTAATGGCTGCCAAACTCATCGATCTTTCCTTTACGCTCAACGGCCGTAAGGTCAAGGTTCAGATTGCCCCCGACACCATGCTCTTTGCACTGCTGCGTGAGCAAGGTTGTGCGTCGGTGCGCTGTGCCTGCGAAACTACCAACTGCGGCCTGTGCACGGTGTGGCTCGACGGCGACCCGGTGCTGAGCTGCTCGGTTCCCGCCGCCCGTGTTGAGGGCCACACCATCACCACGCTCGAGGGCCTCAAGGCCGAGTCCGAGGCGCTGGCCCGTGCGATGGCTGCCGAAGGCGCCGAGCAGTGCGGTTTTTGTGCCCCCGGCCTTATCATGAACGTGCTGGCGCTTGCCCGCGGCGCCAAGGAGGACCCGAACCTCGTCGCCACGCGCGAGGAGCTCTCGCGCCAGCTCGCCGGCAACCTCTGCCGCTGCAGCGGCTACGAGAGCCAGCTGCGCGCCATCGTGCACTTCCTCAACGAGTCTGGCGTGCAGGTTGGCTTTGAGATGCCCGAGCTGCCCGTCAACGAGACGAGCTCCGACGGTGTCGCGTACAAGCAGATCACCAAGAAGCAGCCCAAGAAGGACTCGAAGGCCCTGCTCGAGGGTCGTCCCGTCTACACCGGCGATATGGTGCCCGCCGGTGCGCTCATCGTCAAGCTCAAGCGCAGCCCCTATGCCCGCGCCAAGATCCGCTCCATCGATACGTCGCGCGCCCTGAAGGTGCCCGGCGTCGTGGGCGTCTACACCTACGAGGACGTGCCCAAGCGCCGCTTTACCATCGCCGGCCAGAGCTATCCACAGCCGAGTCCCTACGACCGCCTGATTCTCGAGAACCTCGTCCGTTACCAAAACGAGGAGGTGGCGATCGTCGCCGCCGAGACCGAGGAGGCCGCCGATAAGGCGCTCAAGCTCATCAAGGTCGACTACGAGGTGCTTGAGCCCCTGCTCGACTTTACCCAGGCACTCGATAACGAAATCGTGGTCCACCCCGAGGGCGACGTGACCTTTATGTTCCCGCAGGGCGGCGATGTTCCGCGCAACCTGGTGTGCAGCGGTACCAGCGATTTTGGCGACTTGGACGAGGCCTTCGCCCAGAGCGACATCGTCTTTGAGCGCACCTACACCAGCCAGGCCACGCAGACCGCGCCCATGGAAACCTTCCGCGCCTTCGCGACGACCGACGCCTTCGGCCGCATCTCGGTGACCACCTCTACGCAGGTGCCCTTCCACGTGCGCCGCATGGTCGCGCAGTCGCTTGACATTCCGCAGTCGCAGGTGCAGGTCATTAAGCCGCGCATCGGCGGCGGCTTTGGCTCCAAGCAGACGGGCTGCTGCGAGATCTTCGTGGCGTTCGTCACCCAGCAGACCGGCCGTCCGAGCTATTGCTGCTACACCCGTGAGGAGACCATCACCGCCGGCAACTCGCGCCACCAGATGCAGATGACCGTTAAGCTGGGCGCCATGAACGACGGCACCATCACGGCCATCGACCTGCATACGCTGTCCAACGCCGGCGCCTATGGCGAGCATGCCACCACGACGATCGGCCTTTCGGGCCACAAGAGCCTGCCCATCTACAACCACGTGAAGGCGAGCCGCTTTAGCTGGGACGCCGTCTACACCAATACCAACCGTGGCGGTGCGTATCGCGGCTACGGTGCCACCCAGGGCCAGTTTGCCGTGGAGAGCGCCGTCAACGAGCTCGCCGACATGCTGCACATGGACCCCGCCGACCTGCGCCTTAAGAACATTGTGCGCGAGGGCGAGGTCATGCCGCAGTACTACAACGAAAAGCTCAACGCCTGCGCGCTCGACCGCTGCCTGCTGCGCGCGATGGACATGATCGGTTGGCGCGACAAGCCGCTGGCCATGGACCTGGGCGACCGCGTGCGCGCCCTGGGCTGCGCGCTCACTATGCAGGGCTCGGGCATCTCCAACGTGGACATCGCCGGCATCGACATGCGCCTGGAAGAGGACGGCTTCATTACCATCGGCACCGGCGCCACCGATAACGGCATGGGCGTCGACACGATTCTGGCGCAGATTGCCGCCGAGGAGCTGGGCGTGGAGAGCTCGCTTATCGTGGTGCGCGGCGTGGACACTGACGTGTCGCCGTTCGACGCCGGCTCGTACGCGAGCTCGGGTACGTACGTGACGGGCCTTGCCGCCAAGAACGCCGCGACCGAGTTGCGTGAGAAGATCTGCGCCAAGGCCGCCCAGATGTGGGACGTGGACGCCGCCGACGTGGTCTTCGATGGCCAGTACGTGCGCCTGTCCGACGAGCGTGCCGCGCGCGAGCAGAACCGCTACCTCACGCTGCGCGACTTTGCCAACCTGTGCGTCAAGAACATCGCGGGCGGCGACGCGCTCACCTCGCACGCCTCAGCCTGCCTGCCCGTTTCGCCCCCGCCGTTTATGGCCGGCATTGCCGAGGTCGAGGTCGACAAGGCCACCGGCAAGGTGACTGTGGTGGACTACGCGGCGGCTGTGGACTGCGGCACCGTGATCAACGAGGCGCTCGCGCGCGTTCAGGCCGAGGGCGGCATTGCCCAGGGTATCGGTCACGCGCTCTACGAGATTGTTGAGCATGATGACCGCGGCCGCCTGCGCACCGGCAACTTTATGAGCTACAAGTTGCCCTCGCGCCTGGATATCGGCAGCATTCGCGTGGCCTTTGAGCCGAGCTACGAGCCGACGGGCCCGTTTGGCGCCAAGTCGATCGGCGAGGTCGTCATCAACACGCCGCTCGCCGCCGTTGCCTCGGCCGTGGCACACGCTACCGGACATCAGGTTCGCTCGCTGCCGATCACGCCCGAGAAGGCCCTGCTGGGGGAGTAGACGAGCAGACCGCCGCTCTTTGTCTAGCCCGGGGAAACTGCAGCCCACTTTTCGACCGAATTGTGGGCTGCAGTTTCCGTTTGAGGCCCTCGGCGGAAAGTGCATCCCGGAATAGGGGCTCAAAACGGGTTGCAGTTTCCGGTTGATGGCTATAGCGGAAATCGTGTCCCATTCCGAGGCCCCAAACCGGGACACGCTTTCCGGCACATGGCCAGCACCGCCAGACTGCCGAGTCGCACCGAAGTTGCGGTGGAATAGTTCCTGTTTTGGAGGACTGGAGCCCCAAACAGGAACTATTCCACCGCAACTTATGAGATGGGATGCCTTGCGCTCGTGGTGAGGTCGTGAGCTAAAAACGTGTGCGTGCGCTTGCCGTTCGTATCTGCTATCATTCCTAGTCTGTGCGCTCATGCGGGCGTGGCGGAATTGGTAGACGCGCCAGATTTAGGTTCTGGTGGGATTCCCGTGAAGGTTCGAGTCCTTTCGCCCGCACCAACGCATCTGCGTCGGCTTCGGCCGTCGCGACTCTTTGTTGCATAAAGGTACCAGCACCTCAGATAAGCTGGGCAGTATGAGGAGGAACGTGTTGAACATCACCGCTTCTGACGTCAAGGACGCCAAGCTCACCGCTACGGTCACCATCCCGGCCGCCGACGTCGACGCCGCGATCAAGAAGGCCTACAAGGACACCGCCAAGAAGTACCGCTTCCCGGGCTTCCGTGCCGGTAAGGCTCCCCGTCCGGTCATCGATTCCGCTCTTGGCGCCGAGGCTACCCTCGCTCAGGCCACCAACGACCTGATCGCCGCCAACGAGCCCGCCGTCCTCAACGAGCTGGACATCGTCCCCACCAAGAGCGGTGACTACAAGGAGCTCGACCTCGCCAAGGATCACGAGGACTACACCTACACCGTCGAGTTCTCCCTGCGTCCTGCTGCCGAGCTCTCCTCCTTCGATGCCGTCGAGATCGAGATGCCTCCCGCGGAGGTCACCGAGTCCGAGATCAACAACCAGGTCGAGATGCTCCTCAACTACCGTGCCACCTTCGAGGACGTCGAGGGTCGCGCCGTCGAGGCCGAGGACTACGTCACCGTCGACCTCAAGGCCGTCGAGAACGCCGACAACTTTGCCGCCGAGGGCCGCATGCTCATCGCCGGTAGCGACAGCAACCCCGCCGAGTTTAACGAGGCCCTGATCGGCGCTAACGTCGACGACGTCAAGACCGTTGCCTGGACCGACGAGGTCGAGGAGGGCGAGGAGGCCGAGACCCACACCGTCGAGGTCACCGTCAAGGGCATCAAGGTCCGCAACACCCCCGAGCTCACCGACGAGCTCGTCAAGTCCGACTTTGGCTTCGACAGCATCGACGTCATGCGCGACGCCATCAAGATCGAGATCGAGCAGGACAAGGCTTCCCGCCTCCCGGCCGAGAAGGAGAACCGTTGCGTCTCCGCTCTCGCCGAGCGCCTGCAGCTCGACGAGATGGATGCCGACTACGAGCAGTCCGTCTTTGAGGAGCTTGGCCAGAACTTCCTGTCCAACCTCGCTGCCCGCGGCATGACGCTCGACACCTGGCTGCCCGCTTCCGGCCTGACCATGGAGCAGTTCATCGGCGACCTGCACAAGCAGGCTAACGACGTTGCCCGTGAGTCCCTGGCTCTCGACGCCCTCGCCCGTGAGCTCAAGATTGAGGTCACCGAGGACGACATCAACGCCGAGTTCGAGAAGGCCGGCGTCAAGGACGTCGAGGCTTCCAAGGCCGAGTTCATCGCCGATGGCCGCATGTCTGCCGTCCGCGAGTCCATCCGTCGCTCCAAGGCCGTCGACCACCTGGTCGAGAACGCCAAGGTGACCGAGGTCGACGAGACCGCCAAGGACGCCGAGTAATTCTCGCCACCTTGCCCACGAGCGCATGCGCGCGCTCGTGATGGGGTAAAGTTATACACCGGTTATCCGGTTGCTTCGTACGGTGCCAGCCAATGCATAGCATGCGGGCACCGTACGTTTATCTAGAACCAATTTGGTCCGCAAGAGAGAAATGGAGATGCGTATGATCGCTAAGTTCGATTCCGCCCTCGTGCCATACGTTATCGAGCAGACGCCGCGCGGCGAGCGCAGCTACGATATCTATTCGCGCCTGCTCAACGACCGCATCATCTTCTTGGGCGAGGAGATTAACTCCGTCAGCGCCAACCTGGTCGTTGCCCAGCTGCTGCATCTTGAGAGCCAGGATGCCGAGAAGGATATCTCGCTCTACATCAATTCGCCCGGCGGCGAGGTTTACTCCGGTCTGGCGATTCTGGACACCATGAACTTCATTAAGCCACAGGTCTCCACCATCTGCGTCGGTATGGCTGCGTCCATGGCCGCCGTGCTGCTTTCGGCCGGCGCTAAGGGCAAGCGCTTCTGCCTGCCGCACTCCAAGGTCATGATTCACCAGCCCAGCGGCGGTGCCCAGGGTCAGCAGACCGAGATCGAGATCGTGGCCGAGGAGATCAAGAAGACTCGCCGCGAGCTCAACCAGATCCTGTCCGACGCCTCGGGCCAGCCCATCGAGAAGGTCCAGGCCGACACCGAGCGCGACAACTACCTGACCGCTGCCGAGGCCCTCGACTACGGCCTGATCGACCGTATCGTCACCTCGCGCGATCTCGCTGCGAAGGACGCCTAGGATGGCAGGAAACATGCAGGACAACTTTGACGAGAACGGCAACCCCATCCGCTGCTCCTTCTGCGGAAAAGAGCAGGGCCAGGTTCGTCGCCTCGTAAAGGGCCCGACCAACATCTTTATCTGTGACGAGTGCGTCGCCGCCTGCTCCGAGATCTTGGAGGAGTCGCTTGCTTCGGACTTTATGGACGCTGCCCGCAACGGCAAGCTGCCGGGTTTCCTCAACGACCACGGCCAGGCTGCCGGGCAGCCCTCTATGGACCCCGAGGCCGAGGGCTTTGAGCTCGAGGACGACCGCCAGGTCATCACGCATGTGCCGACGCCGCACGAGATCTATGACGAGCTTTCGGCCTATGTTATGGGTCAGGAGGACGCCAAGCGCGCCATGTCGGTGGCCGTGTACAACCACTATCGCCGCGTGATCGAGGGCGGCGCTGCGCTTTCGGCCTTTGACGACGGCTTGGACTCGCAGCTCGACGATGATATGGATGAGGTGGAGCTCGCCAAGTCCAACATTTTGCTGCTCGGTCCCACCGGTACCGGTAAGACCCTGCTGGCCCAGACGCTCGCGCGCATCCTCGAGGTGCCGTTTGCCATAGCCGACGCCACCGCGCTCACCGAGGCTGGCTACGTTGGCGAGGACGTGGAGAACATCCTGCTCAAGCTCATCAACGCCGCCGATGGTGATATCGAGCGCGCGCAGGTCGGCATTATCTACGTGGACGAGATCGACAAGATCGCCCGCAAGGCCGAGAACCTCTCCATTACCCGCGACGTTTCGGGCGAGGGCGTTCAGCAGGCGCTGCTTAAGATCCTTGAGGGCACGGTGGCAAGCGTTCCGCCCACCGGCGGCCGCAAGCATCCCCAGCAGGAGCTGCTGCAGATCGACACGACTAACATCCTGTTTATCTGCGGTGGTGCCTTTGTGGGTCTGGACAAGATCATCGCCGACCGCGTGGGAAACAAGGGCGTAGGTTTTAACTCTGAGATCGCCGGCCCCACCTCGGTCGACGAGAACGACCTGCTGCGTCAGGTGCTCCCGCAGGACCTCAACGCCTTTGGCATGATCCCCGAGTTTGTGGGACGTACGCCCGTCGTCACCCAGACGCAGGCGCTCGACGAGGACGACCTGGTGTCGATCCTGACCGAGCCCAAGAACGCTGTGGTGCGTCAGTACCGCAAGATGTTCCAGCTCGAGGACGTTGAGCTTGAGTTTGAGGACGCCGCCCTGCACGAGATCGCCCGCATGGCGCTTGCCCGCAAGACCGGCGCCCGCGGCCTGCGTTCCATCTGCGAGGACGTGCTGCAGCAGACGATGTTCGACCTGCCCAGCGAGGAGGGTGTCGCCAAGGTCATCGTGACCGAAGCCTCCGTAAAGGGCGAAGAACAGCCCCAGCGCATCTACGGTTAAATAGCTTGAATCCAGGCCCCGCGGCAACCACCGCGGGGCCTGCCATTTAGGGACAGGTTTATTTTGGTCGGTTTTATATGGGCAACTGTCGTTTCCCCTGATAAAACCTACCAAAATAAACCTGTCCCTTTTCGGCAGGTATGCCTGTGCTATTCTGTGAGATTGTCAAGTTAGTACCTTCAGACTGAAGTAATCGATACCTAAGGCGTGTCCGCCTGCTTGGTTTTCGTAGATTCCGCACGAGCCGAAGAGCACTAAATGTGCTCTTGGTGCGAGCCAGGACCTGACCGAGCGAAAACCAAGCAGGCGGACACGCCGATGGGACAGGGAGAGATATATGGAAGAAATGCCCAAGAACTACGATCCGTCGACCAACGAGCCGGCGATCCTGCAGAAGTGGCTCGACGGCGGCTACTACAAGCGCCGTGAGGGCGTGGGCGACTGCACCGTCACCATTCCGCCTCCCAACGTGACCGGCAAGCTCCACATGGGCCACGCTACCGACGACTCCATCCAGGACGCCATCATCCGCATGGCCCGCATGCGCGGCAAGTCCACGCGCTGGGTGCTCGGTACCGATCACGCCGGTATCGCCACGCAGACCAAGGTCGACAAGAAGCTCAAGAGCGAGGGCATCAGTCGCCTGGAGATCGGTCGCGACAAGTTTGTCGACGCCTGCTGGGATTGGACCCACGAGTACGGTGGCATCATCGTCGAGCAGATCAAGCGCATGGGCTGCTCCGTCGACTTCGACAACGAGCGCTTCACCATGGACGAGGACTACGTCCAGGCCGTGCGTAAGGTCTTCTGCGACTGGTACCACGACGGCCTGATCTACCGTGGCAAGCGTATCGTTAACTGGTGCCCCAACTGCACCACCGCCATCTCGGACGACGAGGCCGAATATAAGGACGAGAAGGGCCACCTGTGGCACCTGCGCTACCCGCTGACCGAGCCGGTCAACGGCCAGGATTACATCGTCGTCGCCACCACGCGCCCCGAGACCATGCTCGGCGACACGGGTGTCGCCGTCTCCCCGAAGGACCCCGAGAAGGCCGCCTTTGTGGGCAAGACCGTCAAGCTCCCCATCGTCGACCGCGAGATCCCCATCTTTGAGGATTGGCATGTCGATGCCAACTTTGGTTCCGGCTTTGTCAAGGTCACGCCGGCCCACGACCCCAACGATTACGCCATGGGTCAGGCCCACGACCTGCCGCAGATCAACATCTTCGACGAGCATGCGGTGGTCGTCGAGGGCTATGGCGAGTTCACCGGCATGACCCGTGAGGAGTGCCGCGAGGCCGTCATCAAGTGGTTTGAGGAGCATGACCTGCTCGACCACGTCGAGGAGCACGACCACTCCGTCATGCACTGCTACCGTTGCGACGCCGCGCTGGAGCCGTGGCTGTCCGAGCAGTGGTTCGTCGCCGTCGATAAGCTTAAGGGGCCGGCGCTCGACGCCGTCAACTCCGGCAAGGTCACCTTTCACCCCGCGCGCTGGACGCAGACCTACACCACCTGGATGGAGAATCTTAAGGACTGGTGCATCAGCCGCCAGCTGTGGTGGGGCCACCGCATTCCCGTGTTCTACTGCGAGGACTGCGGCTGGGAGGACGCCCTTACCGAGGACACCGACGTGTGCCCCAAGTGCGGCGGCCATCACGTGCATCAGGACGAGAACGTGCTGGACACCTGGTTCAGCTCGCAGCTGTGGACCTTCGCCACGCAGGGCTGGCCGCAAAAGCCGGAGCTGCTCGAGGGTCATCACCCCACGACGGCGCTCGTCACCGCGCGCGACATCATCGCGCTGTGGGTCGCCCGCATGGTTATGAGCTCGCTGTACTTCCTGGACGAGGTGCCGTTTAAGGACGTCGTCATCTACCCGACGATTCTTGCCAAGGACGGCAGCCGCATGTCCAAGTCCAAGGGCAACGGCGTTGACCCCATGGATCTCATTGGCATGTACGGCGCCGACGCCATGCGCTACAACCTGCTGACGCTCTGCACCAACAACCAGGACGTCAAGTTTGACGCGAACATCGACAAGAAGACTAAGAAGCTTATCGACAGCCCGCGTACCGACCAGGCTAAGTCGTTTGTGACCAAGATCTGGAACGCAAGCCGCTTCCTGCTCATGAACATGGAGGGCTACACGCCCGGTGAGCCCGTCGTGGAGACGCCGGCCGACGCCTGGATGTTCAGCCGCCTGGCAAAGGCCGTGAAGATGGTCACCGAGGGCATCGAGAACTACACCTTTGGCGACATGGCCCGCGGCGTGCAGCAGTTCTTCTGGAACGAGGTCTGCGACTGGTACGTCGAGGTCACCAAGGCCCGTCTGAAGGGCGAGGGCCGTCTGCAGGCGCAGCGCAACCTGATTTTTGTGCTCGACACCTCCATTCGCCTGATGCACCCGCTTATGCCGTTTGTCACCGAGGAGATCTGGGACAACATGCCGGCGAGCGTGCTCGACCTGGACGTCGAGGGCAACGTGGACCGCGCCGAGGCGCTCATGATCGCCAAGTGGCCGGAGCCCGCCGATTACGCCAAGTATGTCGATGAGCCCGCCGAGCGCGCGTTTGAGCTGTGCCGCACCGTCGTTTCCGCCGCCCGCGCCACGCGTTCGCGTTATCGCTTGAGCCCCAAGGCCGAGCTCGACGTGGTCGTGCGCGCCGGTGCCGAGGACATCGAGAAGCTCGAGAGCCTGCGCTCGACGATTGAGCCGCTGGCGAACACGGCTTCTCTGGTCATGGGTACTGACGTTGAGAAGCCTCCCGCGAGTATTGCCGTGGTCGACAGCGGCGTCGAGGCCTTTGTGGTGCTCGAGGGCAAGGTCGATCTATCGGCCGAGAAGGCACGCCTGGAGAAGGAGATCGCCGCGGCCCAGAAGGAGCTCGCCGGCTGCGAGAAGACGCTGGCCAACGAGGGCTTTGTGGCCAAGGCCGCACCTGCGGTGGTGCAGAAGAAGAGGGACCGTGCAGCTGAGCTCAAGGAGATCCTGGCGGCGCTGAACTCGCAGGTTGCTGACTTCTCGTAGGTCTAACTTGGGGGCGCGTCCCGATGCTTTGCTCTCCGCTGCGGACAGTCCTGCGCAAGACGGACAGCACATTAAGTGCTGTCCTTTGCGTGCGGAACTTGCGGCGAGCAAAGCATCGGGCCGCTCCTAGTTCGTTTACGTGGTTGTTTGCAACTGGCGTGTTAGGGCCACTGGGTTGTGGCCTTGATTCTGCTGCAAAGCGGTGTTTGGCTGATATTTTGAATGGGAGGGGCTCGTTGTTGATTCGGGCCTCTTTTTATGTTGAGGGGACTTTGGGTTATGGCTAAGCGTTCTGGGTCGTATTCTGTGCCGTTCTCGTTTGAGTTGCTTTCGTTTGATGAGGCTGTTGGGCTGGCTGCTGATACGGGGCGGATTTCTGGGGATGCTGGGCCTCTGCTTGAGACGGTTGTCGATATGCTCGATGAGCTGGGACGTCCGGACGAGTATTTCGATTGCATTCAGGTTGCCGGCACCAATGGCAAGACTTCGACCACGCGTTTTTCGGCTGCCATTCTTCGTGGTGAGGGGCTCAAGACCGCGCTGTATACGTCGCCGCAGCTGGTGCGCTTTCCCGAGCGCATGGAGGTCGATGGACGCGTCGTGAGCGACGAGGCCTTTGCTCGTGGCGTTTCGGCAGCTGTTGAGGCGGGACATCGCGTGAATGCGCGCCGTGTGGCGGCGGGGGAGCGCGCCTATACCATCACGCCGTTTGACCTGCTGACGGCTGCTGCACTGGTGGTGTTTGCCGAGGCTTGCGTGGACGTGGCCGTGCTTGAGGTCGGCATGGGCGGACGCTGGGATGCTACGAGTGCGACCGATCCCGTGGCCGTCGCCATTACGGGCATTGGACTCGACCATACGAAGGTCCTTGGCGATACGCTCGAGGCCATTGCGGGGGAGAAGGCTGCGGTTATCAAACCCGGGCGCCTGGTTGTGCTTGGCGAGGGCACGCATGAGGCGAGTGTTCAGTGTGTGATGGATGCCCGTTGCCGTGAGTGCGGCGTAGTGCCGCTCGTGGTGAGCCACACGACGACCAAACTTCCGGCACACGTGGGCGATACGGTGGAGTTTAGCTGCACCACGCCGCGTGCGATCTATACGTCGAGCATGGTCAAGCCGGCCTATCAGCCGCAGAATGCCGCGTGTGCGATTATGCTGTGCGAGGGCTATTTGGGTCGCGAGCTCGACCACGATGCACTCGACGCTTCGCTTATGGGCTGCCCCACGCCGGGTCGCTTTGATGTGCTGGGAACCAATCCGCTCAAGCTGATCGACGCCTGCCATAACCCCCAGAGCTGCGAGAACTTTGTGAGCGCGCTGGACGAGATCGATCCGTGCGTAGAGAATCGCCCCACGCTGCTATGCGCCGCGCTGGCCGATAAGGACGTGGCGGGCATCGTCGACGAGCTTGTTCCGGCGTTCCCCCGTGTGGCCGTGACCCAGACCGATTCCGATCGCGCCCTGCCGGCGGAGGAGCTCGCTGCCCTGGTGGATGCCGACAAGCTCGCGGGCGTGTACCCCAGCGTATCCGAGGCCCTCGCAGCCCTCGATGCCGCCGGCGAGCCCTTCGTAGCAGCCGGCACCATCACCCTAGCCGGCGAAGTAGCCGGCCTGTTGCGCTGACCCGTCCCCTCATTAGTTGCGGTGAAATACGGACTGTTTTACAAGCCAGAAGCCTCAAACAGTCCGTATATCACCGCAACTCAAAAGCAGCCAATTTGGGACGTGTCTCTATAGTTTTGTCAACCGCGTGCTTCGCGCCATTTCGGCATGACGCATCCGGGCGCCTGGCGCCCCCGCTTCCTCTTCGGTTGATCCCGCCGCCCGCTAGGCCGCGTACGGGACGGCGTCGCGCATGATCGCGTAGATGACCTTGAGCCTCTTCCTCGCGACCGCCTTCAGCGCCTTGCTGTGCCTCATCCCCCTCGCCCTGCACTCCCCGTAGTACCTCCCGAACCTGTTGTCCGTGCCGATGAGGGAGTTGCAGCTGAATATGAGCAGGTTCTTGAGCTGCCTGTTCCCGCCGCGCTGCGGCGACGTCGACCTGATGCTGCTCCCGGAGCGCCTGTCTGACGGCGCCACGCCGCAATAGCTCGCGAGCTCGTCGTGCCCCCTGAACGCGGATATGTCGATCGACGTCACCAGCGCCGCGGCGGTCTTGGGGCCGATCCCGGGCACCGTGAGGAGGCACTCGTAGACCTCGTCGCCCGCCAGCGAGTCGGCCACGAGCGAGTCGAGCTCCTCGATGTCGGCGTCGAGGGAGGCTATCTCCCGGGCGAGCATCCGGACCGCGACGTCCTCGCCGGCCGGGAGCCGCCTTCCCGAGCGCGACGAGGCCAGCAGCGCCTCCCAGAGCCTCCTGGCCCCCGCCGCGGGGGCGCCCGCGCGCCTGGCGGCGTTCGAGAACCTGCGCCAGCCGGCGGCCGAGCACCCGGCGGCCCCGCCGAACTCGGCCAGCATCGACACCTGCCAGCGGCTCGACGGGTCGACCGCGCCCTCGAGCGCGGGGTCGGCCTCGAGCAGGGTCGCGCGCAGCCTGTTCTTCGCGCGGGTCCTGGCGGACGACGCGAACTCGCGCTGCGACGACAGGATCCGCAGCGAGGCGGCCCCTCGGGCTCCTCGGGCGCCGGCCTGAGGGCGCGGGGCACGCCGAGCGCGGTGCGCGCGATCACCTCGGCGTCGATGGCATCGGTCTTCGCGGTGCCGGGGAACATCCCGCGGGCCTGCTTCTCGGCATATCCGGGCAGGTAGGCGCAGGGGTTCCCGTGCGCATGGGCGCGCGCGAGGACCAGTGCGCCGATGTTCCGCTTCTGGTCGACGACGACCAGCGCGCCGGAGCCGGCCCGCTCGAGCAGCCGGTCGATGTCGTCGGGCCTGTTTGCCAGCTCGGCCCTGAAGGCGACGCCCCCTCCCGCATCGAGCGCGCACGCGCTGTGCGAGCTCTTCCCGACGTCGATTCCCAGGTAGGCCACGGGCGTCTCTGCTGCAGGCATGGTGTATCCTCTCCCTTGAGCCGGCCGTTAGCCGCGGAAGCGACACCCACATTACCCGGCCGTGGCCCGGTCCGGGCCCGGCACATCTCTATCAGTCGTTCCCCGCGGCCCCTCCCGCCCCGGCGGCAACACGTCCCGGGCCCTCTACGGGGCAGGGGCTGACGGCCGTCCGGGGCGGTCGGCCAGCGACCACCGGTACGGCTCAATCGTATAGCCGTGCAACGGAAAAGAGCCGCCCTTTCGGACGACTCAAACTGTAATGGGGCTTTTTTAGCTGTCTTGTGCCCCGAGTTGACTCGCTTGCCTCGAAATGGGCCTATCTACTACGTTTTGGCGACTACCCTCGACCAGACGGAAAATCGCAAAATTAAAACCGCAGGTAGACGGCTTGCTGTTTTTCAAAAAAGACCCGCATGGTCGACCCATGCGGGTTAAACGTAGTAGATAGCCCGTTTTTGTGGCGCGACGTAATCGCAATGTGACAAAGGGGCTGTCCCTTTGTCACATTGGCTAGTCTAGGCGGAGCGGATCGTGGGGGTAGGCGTTGAGAATCTCGACGCCGGACTCGGTGACCAGGGCCAGGTCCTCGATGCGGACGCCGGTGCGGCCGGGGAGGTAGATGCCCGGCTCGATGGAGAACGTCATGCCCGGCTGTACGACCTGCTCGTTGGCGAGTGAAACGTCGCCCGGCTCGTGGTCCTGCAAGCCGATCGAGTGTCCCAGGCGATGCGTAAAGTACTGCCCATAGCCCGCATCCTCAATCACGTCGCGTGCGGCGCGGTCCAGGTCACACATGCGCACGCCCGGTGCGATGAGCGCCTCGGCGGCCTCGTTGGCGCGGCGCACGATGTCGTAGATGCGCGCCGTCTCCTCGTCTGGCTCGCCCCAAGAGAACGTGCGCGTCATGTCCGAGCAATAGTTGCAGTGACGTCCGCCAATGTCGAACAGCACCACGTCGCCGCGCTTGAGTACCGTATCGTCGGGTTCGTGATGCGGGTCGCCGGCGTTGGCACCAAAGCTCACGATGGGCGGAAAGCTAAAGCCCTCGCAGCCGTGCTTGCGATACAAGCCGAGCATCTGGTCGGCAATTTCGCGCTCCGTTACACCTTCGTGGACGAGCTTAATCGCGTCATCCATCACGGCGTCGTTAGCGGCCGAGGACATGCGCATGAGCTCCTGCTCGGCGGCATCCTTGTGGGTGCGCGCGGCGGTGACGGCAAAGTCGCCCAGGAAAAACTCGCTTGCGGCGTGGCGCTCCATGAGCGGCATCAAAAAGCCGGAGCGCATGACGGTATCGATGCCGAGTGGTTTGGTCGGATCGACCTCGCGAGCGATGGCGTCGGCCACGACGTCGGTATCGGTGTGGTAGGCAACGCGCGCATTGTCATACTCGGGCAGCTGATGCAGCGCGTTGACCAGGATCACGGGCTCGCTACCGCGTGCGAGCAGCACGCCGCAAAAACGCTCGAACATATCGGCATAAAAACCGGTCAGGTAATAAATCGACCACGGGTCGTTTACGAGCAGCTGTGCGCCGGGGTGCTGAGCCTCGAGCGCATCGAGCACGCGCGCCACACGCTGGTCATCGACATGTGCCATACATCGTCCTTTCGCTAGGGTGCCACCATGGTATCCCAAGCCTGGCACATAGGGACACTCCTTTGCATCCCATGCGGCCCTCATAAGCTGCGGTGAAATACGGACTGTTTAGCAGCCTGAAGCCATAAAATAGTCCGTATTTCACCGCAACTGAGGAGGGCGGGGTGGATGGCGGGGTAGCTAAAAGAGCCCCGTCCCTAATTAGCTACTTGGGCTCGGTCGATGTCCATGCTGGCGATTAGGTTGATGTTGGTGTCTAGGAGGTTCTCTAGCACGATGTCGCCCATGCGGATGGGGGCGTTGACGACTAGGCCTCGGATGAAGTTCATGGCTTGGGTGTGGAGTGCCAGCGGGATGGCTTCGGATGTGCGGACGGGGAGCAGGGCTTCGTCGCCGCCGGAGACAGCCACGGTCGTCGTGAGCACGCGCATGGGGCAGGTGAGCTCCTGATGCGCGAACTTATCGCCGCGCAGGCAGTTGTTGCCGGTTACGGAGCGCACTTCTACCACGGCGCCGTCTGCGTCACGCTCTACCTCTACGGTCAGGAGGCATTCGGATGGGCAGGTGGTGCAGTTGAACTGCAGCGTCTCGGTCGCATTCGTGCTCATGAGCTATGCCTCCTCAATGGGATCGACAGACAGAATAATCTCTCTAGCACCTAGGTCGAGTGCGCGCTGAATCACCTTCGCCGGCAGCGGGAAGCTTTCCATGACGCTTGGCTTAAAAGCGCGGACCTTGCCGGCGAACAGTTCCTCGCCGTCGGCCAAGATCCTCACGCAGGCGGCATCGACTGGCCGGCGCACGCGGAAGTTCAGCTTGGTGAGCGCCACGGTCGTAATGCGTCCCGGCAGTGCGTATCCCGCAACGCCGGCAGGGGAGACGGTGAGCTCCCAGTTCGGAACGGTGCCCGCGCCGGTCCCCAGCGCGTACGCCGCCGCAGCTGCGCCAGCCCTCTCGGACTCGGTCGTCACATTGTCCGCAAGGTCGTGCACGTGCAGCACATTGCCGCAGGCAAAGATGCCCGGCACGCCTGTCTGCAGGCTCTGGTCCACCACGGCGCCCCGCGTGCGCGGGTCAAGCTCAACGCCCGCGCCCACCGAAAGCTCGTTCTCGGGAATCAATCCCACCGAAAGCAGCAGCGTGTCGCACGGAACGATGCGCTCCGTTCCGGCAATGGGCGCCAGATGTTCGTCGACCTGGCTTACCTCGACCGCTTCCACGCGGTTGTGCCCGATCACGCGTGTGACGGTGGTGGACAGGTGCAGCGGAATTCCAAAGTCGTGCAGGCAGTTCTTCACATTGCGGCGCAGTCCGTTGGCGTACGGCATGAGCTCGTATACGCCCTCGACGGAAATCCCCTCGAGCGTGCAGCGGCGCGCCATGATGAGCCCGATGTCACCCGAGCCCAAAATGACGGCGCGCGAGCCGGGTTTGAGGTTCTCGATATTGATGTATCGCTGCGCCAGGCCTGCCGTAAACACGCCGGCGGGTCGGCTGCCGGGAATCTTGATCTCGCTGCGGGTGCGCTCACGGCAACCCATAGCAAGGACGACCGCGCGCCCGGTGAGCTGCAGCATACCGGAGGGATTCATGAGCGTGACGGTATGGACCGCGCTGTCTCCCGTAGGCTCGCCTGAATCAATCCCAATCACCATGCCGTTCAGGAAAAGCGCAATGTCGGTTGCGTGCACCTGGTCGATAAAGCGCTGCGCGTACTCGGGACCGGTGAGCTCCTGTTTAAAGTGCGACAGGCCAAAGCCGGGGTGGATGCACTGGCGCAGGATGCCGCCCAGATGCTGCTCGCGCTCCACGATGGCCACGCGTGCGCCTGCCTTATGCGCGGCCATCGCGGCCGCCATGCCGGCAGGTCCGCCGCCGATAACGACCACGTCGAACGCCTGCGTTGCCACGGCCTTAACGGCGCCGGTATCAATCGCGCTCGATTTGTATTCCGCCATCCTAGCGAACCCCCTTCAGCTGTCCCTCGACCAGCCAGGATCCGGCATCCTCCAACAGCACCTCGCTGGGATCGCAGCCCAACTCGCGCGCTAGGATTGACACTACGCGGCTCTGGCAAAAGCCACTTTGGCACCGACCCATGCCGGCGCGGCAGCGGCGCTTGATGCCCTCGACCGAAACCGCGCCCGGGTGGCGTCGAATCGCGGCAACGATCTCGGCCTCGGGCACCGTCTCGCAGCGGCAGACGATTTGTCCCCACGCGGGATCGGACTCAATCAGCTTTTCCTTGCGCGCCAGCGGTGCGCGGTCAAAATCGTCCGGCGCGCGGCGAATTGGGTTCCAGTTCGCCCGCTCGTGCAGCTCCACGCCCGCCTCACGCATCGCAAGCTCCATGCGCTCGGCAATGGCCGGCGCGCTCGCCACGCCCGGCGACTGAATGCCCGCTGCCTGGAAAAGCCCCGGCACCACGGCCGACTGTCCAATAAAGAAGTCGTTTGTCCCCTCAATGACCGGGCGTCCTCCGGCAAATGCGCGCACCACGCGGCGTGTATCCAGATCGGGCACCAGCTTGCGCGCGCCGGTCAGCAGCGCGTTGACGTCGCCTGCATAGGTCTGCGTGTCGCCTGGCTCGCGCACAGCGGCCGTGGCGGTGATCACGGTGTTACCGTGTACGGTACCCGTGACGATAACGCCCTTCGATATCGGCGTCGGCACCGGGTAGAGGGGCATGAGCGCGCGTGGTTCCTTGTCCAGCACCACGATGTTGCCCTGACGCCAGATCATCTGGAACTCCTCGGCGCCCGCCATATGCGAGATGTCGGCGGCGCCGTTGCCCGCGGCGTTGATCAGGTAGCGGCAGCGCACGTTGCCAGCGGGGGTCGCCAGCGTAAAACGCGCGGTTTTGTCATCCGAGCCGGCAACATCAATTGCGTCCACTGGCGCAGACCGCATAAACGTCACGCCGTTGGTGACCGCGTTCTCCAGCGCTGCAATGGCTACTTCAAACGGGTCAACGTAACCGGTCGAAGGGCACCATAGCGCGCACGTTGCCTTGGCACTCGCGCGCGGCTCCAGCTCGCGGATGCGCTCGGGGCCGATAATCGACAGCTCGGGCACGCCGTTGGCCAGGCCATTCTGGCGCAGCTTCTGCAGGTGCGCGCGGTCCTCGTCGTTAAACCCCAGAACCATCGACCCGGTGCGGCGGAATAAAAAGCCCAGTTCCTTAGCCCAGGTGCCATACAGCTCGCAACCACGGGCATTGACCTGCGCCTTTACGGTTCCCGGCGCCGGATCGTAGCCGGCGTGCACCAGGCCGCCGTTGGCCTTCGACGCGCCCAGCGCAATGTCGTTAGCCGCCTCGACCACGCAAATGGACAGGTCAAACCGCGCGAGCTGCCGCGCGATGGCGCATCCAGTAATGCCCGCGCCGACAATCGCGATATCAAACGTTTCTGTCACAGTGCCTCCCAGACGAGTTGACAGGCTGTCAATAAGAACATCCTACGGTCTACACACCCCCAGCAGGGCGGCAATGCGGCGAACAGCCCCGCAACACCCGCCAACGGCAGGCGAGGGGAGACTCAGCAACGTCGACGTCTTTGTCTGCTGATCCCGGTGCCGGAGGTTTGTCTCGATCTATAACAGTAAGAAGGTTTTTGAGGTCCAAGATGTTACAGATTGAGATTGAAGCCGGGGAGAGATTCTTCTGTCTCGATCTGTAACATCTGGGGACCGTTTTGGGGTCTAGATGTTACAGTACTGACCAGTAAGAACGACAAAATCGAACACACTGCTTACCTGCGGGTTTAAGTACGGCAACAACGGCACAAGCGCGTAAAAACGGGCTAGCACATGCACTTGGGATAATTTGGGGATACGAAAGCCACGCGGACGTGCACCCCAAATATCCGTGTTTATTAACACAAAGATCACCATGCCGCCCAGGGTCGTGATGTCGTCGGGCAGCTCGTAGCTCCTCCCAGTCATTCCTCTTCCTCCATCCCTATGCGGCCTCGTCCGTGTTCCAGCCCATCAGGTCGTTGGGCGGATAACCAAGAAACTGCGAGATAGCCAAGAGCTTGTCTGCTCCAGGAATCTAATCGCCGCTCTCGTACTTCGCGAAAGTGCTGACTTTCACTCCTACCTTGGAAGCGACCTCAGCCTGAGGAAGGTCAGCTCGGGCGCGTGCGGCGCGGATATCCCCGCCAGCTCCTTACTGAAGTCCATTCGTTCCTCCTTAGAGGCGTTTTTCTGTCTGTCGAATTCCATAACGAACAGTTTCATGTCCCTGTCAACCAAATAAGCAACATTTTTTTGCGTACAGACATTTTTTGTTTACTATTCACTTAACATAAAGAAGGGAGCGAGGATGAACCTTCGTCTAAGAGAGCGCCGAGAAGCCCAGGGGCTAAACCAAAAGGAGCTAGCACAAAAAGTCGGCAAGTCATTCCGAACTATTCAGTCTTGGGAGCGCGAGGAGAGCTATCCGAATGCAGAGCTCGTGGGTGCGCTCTGCGAAGTATTCAACACCGACCCCAACGACCTGCTCGGATGGTACGATGAGCATCCCGAGGACAAGCCGACGGCGCCGGCAGGCGCGGAGGGCGAGCTGATCACCTGCTACCGGCAGAGCACCGAGAAGAGGCGCTCGAAGATCCTGGAGACGGCACGCGACCAGGCCGAGCTGTCCCAAGCTCAGGCTGCGGCGCCTGAAGGCGAAGGGCTGGAAGCGGATCAAGTAAGGTCCGCGTAGACATCCAGCGGAAAGGAAGATATATGGAAGACCCCATCCAGGCCGAGATAATCCTGTACCAGTCCGAGGGGACAAACGTGCCGGTGCAGGTCTACTACAAGGACGAGACCCTTTGGGTCTCGCAGGCGGCGATGGCCGAGCTGTTTGACGTCACCGTGCCGACAATCTCGGCGCACCTGAAGAACATTTATGACAGCGGAGAGCTACAAAAGG
>CALGZY010000236.1 GCA_937934355.1 uncultured Collinsella sp.
TCACGAGCGGGGGCTCCTATCTTTTTAGTGCCCTCGGATTGGGTCATAGTGTCTGTCGGTGCCATAACATCGGCGTTGCTGTGGCTGTCGGAAATGATCCGTTGGGGACGGAGGAAAACGGATCATTTTTATCCTGGTGCATTGGTGCAAGTGGGCAGGTTTCCTTTGCACCAGTTTCTGTCGAGTCGGTGCTTCTCGCGGGTTGCCCGTATAATGGTTTGCGTATGAACCGCAACCAAGGAGTTCCAGTTTATGGACCAGAGCCTTTTTAAATTCGACCTGATCGCCGAGGATCCGACGACGCATGCGCGTGCCGGCGTGCTGCACACCCCGCACGGCGACATCGAGACGCCGATCTTTATGCCCGTGGGCACCAAGGCAAACGTCAAGGGTATTCCTACCGAGACCGTCAAGCAGCTCGGCGCCCAGATCGTGCTTGCCAATACCTATCACCTGTCCATGCGTCCCGGCGAGGATACCATCGCCGAGCTGGGCGGCCTGCACAAGTTTATGAACTGGCACGGCCCTATCCTCACCGACTCGGGCGGTTTCCAGGTGTTCAGCCACAACGACGCGGTCAAGCTCACTGATGAGGGCGTGCGCTTTATCGTCAACGACTACGACGGCCGCCACGTGTTCTGGACGCCCGAGGACAACATGGAAATCGCCATGAAGCTCGGCTCCGATATCTGCATGCAGCTCGACCAGTGCCCGGGCTATCCCGCCACGCGCGCCTACGTCGAGCGCGCCGTTGAGCTGTCGAGTATGTGGGCCGAGCGCTGCTATAAGGCGCATACCCGCGATGACCAGGCGCTCTTTGGCATCGTCCAAGGCGGCATGCACCTGGACCTGCGCCTGCGCTCGCTGCGCCATCTGGAGGAGTGCGGCGACTTCCCGGGTTACGGCATCGGCGGCTATTCGGTGGGCGAAGACCACGAGACCATGTTCGAGACGCTGGCACCGCTGGTTTCCGAGTACATGCCTAAGCACAAGCCGCGCTACCTCATGGGCGTCGGCAACCCTACCACGCTCGTGCGCGGCGTTGGCGTGGGCATCGACATGTTCGACTGCGTGCTGCCGACGCGCACCGGCCGCATGGGTACGGCGTTCTCCAGTGAAGGTCGCCTTAACTTCCGCAACGCGCGCTTTGCGCACGACGACGGCCCTATCGACCCCACCTGCACCTGCCCGGTGTGCACGGGCGGCTACAGCCGTGCGCTCATCCGTCACATGGTCACGCAGAAGGAGATGCTCGGCGGTATTCTGCTGTCGATGCACAACATTTACTACCTGCTCAACCTTATGCAGCGTGCCCGTCAGGCCATTATCGAGGGCCGCTACGGCGCGTTTGTGAGCGACTGGATGAACAGTCCTGCGGCGGTGGATTACTAAGGGCGACAGACACGCTTGCGGAGCGTGGGCAACGGCAAAGGCTGAGCGGCAGCCGCTCGTCACATTCTCTGACACTGGCTGCGCGACCGCTGACCGATAGCTTGCAAGCACTTGATACATCGTGGGTACCATACCGAATAGTTGATGTTCGGGCGGGTGTTTGGCGCATGGCGTCGACCCCGCCCGTTTTTCTTTTTCTCGATAGGAGCACCCATGATTAAGAACGAGAATGTCGAGGGCGAGCTTGCCTACGACGAGACGTACCGCCGTGGTCCCGTGGTCATGCGCGGCCCCATGATTCCTAAGGACAACACCTACGCCAACCTGCTGGCGCCCGAGGAGTCGACCGACTGGCTGCATGCCGATCCGTGGCGCGTACTGCGCATCCAGGCCGAGTTTGTCGATGGCTTTGGCGCACTTGCCGAGTTAGGGCCTGCGGTGACCATCTTCGGTAGTGCCCGTACGCCCAAGACCGATTCACTCTACAAGGCGGCGCGCACGGTCGGCCGTAAGATTGCCCAGCGCGGCGTGGCGGTTATCACCGGTGGCGGCCCCGGCATCATGGAAGCGGCCAATAAGGGAGCGGCGAGCGTCAACGGCAAGTCAGTCGGCCTGGGTATCGAGCTGCCGCACGAGCAGGGGCTCAACAAATACGTGAACCTGGGTATGGATTTCCGCTACTTCTTTGTGCGCAAGACCATGTTCGTTAAGTACAGCTCGGGCGCCATCGTGTTTCCCGGCGGCTTTGGCACGCTCGACGAGATGTTCGAGGTGCTCACGCTGGTGCAGACGCACAAGGTCAAGCGCATGCCGCTCGTGCTGGTGGGCAGCGAGTACTGGCAGGGCCTGTTCGACTGGCTCAACGGCCCGGTGATGGATGCCGGCATGATTAGCCCGCTCGATCCAGACCTCGTCCACATCACCGACGACCTCAACGAGGCCGTCGACATCGCCCTGAGCGGGTTGATATAGGGCGAGCGTGCCTGTCGTTGTAGTATTGTGAATGGCAGACTGATGCTATTTAACATCAGTCTGCCATCTAAATTGGGTATACTGATGCAAAAGACGATGCGAGGAGGTCGCGTATGTCCACTGCAACGGTTAAGCCTACGACGGTTCGCATCGAAGAGGGGCTCAAGGAGCAGGCGACTGAGTTCTTGGATACGGTTGGTCTAAGTCTCAATTCGTATCTCAACCTTGCTGTTCGGCAGCTGGTAAATCAGCGAAAGATTCCTTTTGAGATCGTAGGAAGGGCAGAGGTGCCCAACGAGGCGACGAGACGCGCCATGGTGATCGCCGAGGCTCATGAGTTGGGGATTTTGACGGACGACGGCCCGTCATTCAATAACGCTGATGAGCTTATATCGTTCCTCGATGAGGACTAGCGATGTTTGAGATTAAAGTCGAGGCTCAGTTTAAGGCGGATTACAAACGGACGATGCGCATCCATCCGCAGCTAAAAACCGAGTTTAGGGCGGCGGTCGCAGAGCTTGCAGCTCACGGCTCGCTTCCCGCGGAATATGGCGCCCATGAGCTTTCAAACCCGGGCGGCAACTACAACGGCCACATCGATTTCCATCTATCCGATGGCTTGGTCGACGTGGTCGTTCTCTACTTGCCGCATAAGACTAATCCTGTGATCCGGCTGGTCAGAATGGGCTCTCATGAGGAGCTGTTCCAGGGTCCGCAGGGCTGATTGCCGATTTCTAAGTTGCGGTGGAATAGGGATTGATTGGCGGCTGATAAGCCAAAAACAGTCCCTATTCCACCGCAAGAGGTAAAGGTGCCCCTAGTGGATGGGTTGGTAGCGGGGGCAGTAGCTGATGGCGATGGCGTCGACGCCTACATGGGTGGCGATGGTGCAGCCGATGGGGCCGGTGCCGGCGTCTACGTAGTCCTGGCCCGCGAGCGCCTCGTTGACAAGTTCCTGCTCCTCGGCGGCGCCGGTCGTGAGCACGCGCACGCTTGAGCCCGGGTGCTCGTCCAAAAACGCGAGGCAATCTGCCATGGTGTTGGCGACGATGCGCTTGGCGCCGCGGCCCTTTTTGATTGCCTTGATCTCGCCCGATTTCCACTCCGGCGAAACGGCCAGGCGAATGTTGAGCATTTGCGTGAGCTGGCCGGCGAGCTTGGGCGCGCGGCCGTTCTTAACGAGATTCTCGAGCGTGCGGGGAATCAGCAGCAGGTGGGCGTCGGGCAGCGTCGCGCGGATCTGCGCCTCGGTCTCGTCCAGGCTGCGGCCATCTTCGCGCATGGCCCGCGCGTACTCCACCAGCAGGCCCTCGGCGCCCGAGCCAGTGCGCGAATCGATGCAGCGCACGTCGAGCTCGTGGGTCTCGGCGACCAGGCATGCGTTGGAATAGCAGGCGGACCATTCGCTGCACAGCGAGATAAAGATCGCGCTGTGGTGGCCGTCAGCACGCACGCGGTCAAAGAGTGCCTTGAACTCGCCGGCACTCGGCTGCGAGGTGTGCGGCAGCTGCTCGGAGCCGGCCATGCGCGCGACGTACTCCTGGGCGGTAATCTGTACCTGGTCGAGCAGGTCCTCGCCCTCGATAATCACATGCAGCGGAATCACGTAAATGCCGAGCTCTTGGGCGCGGGCGGGGGAGATGTCCGACGTGGAGTCGGTTATGATGGCAAAAGACATAATTGCACCTTTCGTTGGGGCGCTTGCGCGCCGCCTTCTTAGAGCAAAGTGCGACAAGTATAGTTGAGTTGCTCTACATTGCTAGGTTCAATTGTTGAATAGTCAACAGTTTGAAGTGACGGTGTGGAAATCATCAACTGGGGAAGAGGGATGCCGATGGCGGCATTACAGCTATGCGAGCGGCCGATTGTGTTGTTCGATTTTGACGGCACGGTGGCCGATACGGGTCGGGCGGTGATGACCTCGACGCGCAAGGCGTTGGCCGCGCGCGGGTTTTCGGAGGCGCAGATGGGTGACCTGCGCCGCATGATCGGGCCGCCCCTGTGGAAGAGCTTTCACGACTTTTATGGCTTTTCCCGCGAGGAGTCGCTTGTGGTGGCCGACGAGTACCGTGCCTTTTTTGATGAGCTGGGACCGGAAGAGCATCCCGTGTTCGATGGAATCCCCGAGCTGCTCGATGGTCTTGTCGCGCAGGGGCATCGCTTGGCCGTGGCGACGTCACGCATGGAGGCAAAGTGCATTGACATGGTGGGCGAGCTGGGGCTTTCGCAGTTTGAGGCGGTGGTTGGCATGAATCCACCGCAGGGGCGCGAGACCAAGGCCGATTCGGTCCGCGATGCCCTGGCGGCGCTCGGCGCGACGGCCGACGATGCCGTGATGATCGGCGATCGCTTTAACGATGTGGATGGCGCGCACGCAATGGGCGTACCGTGCATCGGTATCTATTCGGGCGCGGCGGCGCCGGGCGAGCACGAGGCGGCGGGTGCCGATGCAGTGGTGCACTCGGTGGCCGAGCTTGCTAAACTTTTCGCTATCTAATAGACGTAATGTGAGGGGCGGGCGTATCCGTCGCTCATTGGTAAGGAGGTCGTCCATGAATCAGGTGGAGCAGAGCGTTACCGAGTATGTCGACGAGGTCTGGGAAGATGTCGTTGCCGATATCGAACAGCTGGTGAGCTATCCGTCCGTGGCCGTTGCTGCCAATGCGGAGCTCGGTGCGCCGTTTGGCCGCCCGGTCCGTGATGCGCTCGATTGCGCGCTCGGCATTGCGCAAAAGCTCGGCTATCAGACGAGCGACGACGAGGGCTATGTGGGAATCGCCGATATCCCGGGCCGCGGCGACAAACAGCTCGCGACTATCTGCCATGTTGACGTGGTACCCGCTGGCCCCGGCTGGAACACCGACCCGTTTGCGATGGAGCGTCGCGAGGGCTGGCTGCTCGGCCGCGGCGTGATCGACGACAAGGGTCCGGCCGTGCTGTCGCTCTACGCCGGCGCCTACCTGCTCAAGCACGGCATCGTTCCGCGCTACACCTTCCGCGCGCTGCTGGGCTGCGATGAGGAAGTGGGCATGTCCGACGTTCACCATTATCTGGAGAACTACGCGAATCCTGACTTTCTGTTTACGCCCGATGCCGAGTTCCCGGTCTGCAATGCCGAGAAGGGCCAGTTTGGGGCGACGTTCGTGAGCCCCAAGATCGACGGCGGGCGCATCGTGTCGTGGAGCGGCTCCGAGGCGAGCAATGCCATTCCGTCGCAGTCCATCTGCGAGCTTGCAATTGCCGCCGATGAGCTGCCGGCGCCCGTTGAGAACGTCGACCGCCTGGAGATCACGGCGCTTGATAACGGGCATGCGCAGATTTTCGCCCACGGTATTGGCGGCCACGCTTCGATGCCTGAGGGCACCATCAACGCCGTCGGCCTGATCGTGTCGTATCTGCGCGAGGCCGAGGACGCGTTTGGTGCACGCGATGAGCGCCTGCTGACGCCTGCCGAGCACGAGTTCGTCAAGTTCCTGGCCTTTGTGCATGCGGATGCCTATGGCCGCGGCCTGGGTATCGATGCGACGAGTCCGGCGTTTGGCCCGCTTACCTGCAGCGCTGGCGTCATTCGCGTGGCGGATGGCCATATTGAGCAGGTCATCGACGTGCGCTTTCCCGACAGCACGAGTGCCGATACCATCCGCGAGCAGCTCGACCCGCTCGTGGGCCGTTTTGGCGTGACGTGCCAGCTGGGTCGCGCTAAGGTGCCGTTCTCGGTGTCTGCCGACGATCCGGCCGTGAAGGCGCTTATTGATACCTATAACGAGTTTACGGGCAAGCATGCTGAGCCCTTTGCTATGGGCGGCGGCACGTACGCGCGCAACTTTGCCCGCGCCGTCTCGTTTGGCCCCGAGGAGACCGGCCTGGAGCTGCCCTCGTGGGGCGGCCAGATGCACGGCCCCAACGAGTGCGCCAACGAGGAACAGCTCAAGCAGGCGCTCAAGATCTATATTGTTGCGATCTTAAGGCTCAACGAGCTCGAGCTTTAAGGTTGCGGCGTTTTGCCAATCTAAGTTGCGGTGGAATAGTTCCTAGAATCGGCTGCCTGACAGCCAAACAGGAACTATTTCACCGCAACTTCTTTTTATCGGTGTAAAAGGCGGGTCATGTTTGGCGGCGGGTTTGTTATTCGTTTGTAAAGCCGAGTCGCGCTTGCGGTAAGGGTCTATCAGATGCCCGTAAAAAACCGTAGTTGGCGCGGGCGATGCCCGGTCGGGACCGTATCTTTCCAAACAGCAAAGCGGGCGGGGTGCCCGCGAGTCGCATGTATGAAAGGAAGATCATGCTCGATCAGGCTTATTCTCGTCGTCAGTTCCTCGGCCTCGCTGGTGGTCTTGCCAGCATCGTCGGTCTCGGCCTCGTTGGCTGCGGTGGCTCCAACGCCGCCGACACCGCTGCCGAGGGTAGCGCCGCTGCTGCCGAGTCCGTCTCCGGCGAGGTGACTTACGACGGCGCCTCCTCGTTCCAGGCTCTCGTCGAGGCCGCTGCCGAGAAGTTCATGGATGCCAACCCGGACGTCTCCGTCTCCGGCTCGGGCAACGGTTCGGGCAAGGGCCTGACCGCTGTCGCCGCCGGCACCGTTACCATCGGTAATTCCGACGTCTTCGCCGAGACCAAGCTCGAGGCCGACCAGGTCAAGAACCTCGTCGACCATGAGGTTGCTGTCGTGGGCATGGGTCCCGTCGTCTCCAAGAACGTGACGGTCGACGACCTGTCCCTCGAGCAGCTCAAGGGCATCTTCTCCGGCCAGATCACCAACTGGAAGGAGGTCGGCGGCGACGACGCCACCATCGTCGTTCTCAACCGCAAGGCCGGCTCCGGCACTCGCGCCACCTTCGAGGCCGCCGTCTTTGGCGACGAGGTTGTCGACTTTAAGGGCGACGCCGAGCTCGACAAGTCCGGCGACGTCCAGACTCAGATGGGCAGCACCGACAACGCCATCTCCTACCTCGATTTCTCGCACTTTGATGACTCCAAGTTCAACGCCATCAAGGTCGAGGGCGTCGAGCCCAAGAGCAAGAATGTCACCGACGACTCCTTCAAGATCTGGGCTACCGAGCACATGTACTGCGCTAAGGATGCCGACGAGGCCACCAAGGCCTTCCTGGAGTTCATGCTTTCCGATGACGTCCAGGGCAAGCTCGTCGAGGAGCAGGGCTTTATCCCCGTCTCTGCCATGAAGGTCGTCAAGGACGCCAGCGGCAAGGTCTCCGCTAAATAAGTAATCGCCCCGGAAAGGTTTGCAATGGCAAAACAGCTGCCAAAGCGCGACCTTGAGAACGTGGGCCTGGGCGTCACGGGCGCGTGCGTTGCGCTCGTGACGCTTGTCGTTGCCGCGCTCATCTTTATGGTCGCCCAAAAGGGCCTCTCGGCTTTTCTCAAGGACGGCGTTTCGGTCGTCGAGTTCTTCACCGGCACCAAGTGGGACCTGGCCAACACAGCCGAAAGCGGCCTGCCCTACACCGGCGCCCTGCCCCTGATTGTCACCTCGTTTGCGGTCATGGTGCTCTCCACGCTCATCGCGCTGCCCATCGCCATCGGCTCTGCCATCTTTGCGGTCGAGATTCGGCCTAAGTTTGGCTCCAAGGTCTTTCAGCCGCTTATTGAGCTTTTGACCGGCATTCCCTCGGTCGTCTTTGGCCTGATCGGCTTTCACGTTGTCGTCGGCCTTATGAAGAGCGTTTTCCACGTGAGCACGGGCCTGGGCATCTTGCCCGGCGCCATCGTGCTGGCCGTCATGATCCTGCCGACCATGACCACGCTTTCGGTCGATGGCCTGCGCGCCGTGCCCGACAGCTACCGACAGGGCTCGCTCGCGCTGGGCTATACCCGCTGGCAGACCATCTGGCACGTGGTGCTCAAGAGCGCCATGCCGTCGCTCATGACCGCGGTCATCCTTGGTATGACCCGCGCCTTTGGCGAAACGCTTGCCGTGCGCATGGTTATCGGCGGTATCGAGGCCATGCCGACGTCACTGCTGTCGCCGGCGTCCACCATCACCACCACGCTCACCACGTCTATGGCGGTCTATGCTGAGGGCTCGGCCCAGGACGATGTTCTGTGGGCGCTCGGTCTGCTGCTGATGGGCATGAGCCTCATCTTCATCCTGATCATCCACCTTATCGGCCGCAAGGGGGCGAAGGCTCGTGGCTAGCACGCGTATCCACATCGACGAGGCGAGGCTCGGGCGTGTCCAAAAGCAGGACCGCTTCGCCACGGGCGTGTTGACGGCGATCGTCGCCATCGTCATGCTCATCGTCGTCTCCATGGTGGCCTATATCCTGTTCGAGGGCATCTCGACGCTGTTCCAGCCGGGCTTTCTCACGGAGCCGTCGCGCGCCAACGGAACGCAGGGCGGCGTGCTCTACCAGCTGTTCGACTCGTTCTACCTGCTGCTGATCACCCTGATCATCTCGGTGCCCATCAGCCTGGGCGGAGCGGTCTTTTTGGTTGAGTACGCGCCGGACGGACCCATCCGCGACATCGCCTCCACCGCCATCGAGACGTTGTCCTCGCTGCCTTCCATCGTCGTCGGCATGTTCGGTTTTCTGGTGTTCTCGGTGCAGCTGGGCTGGAAGTACTCCATCATCTCCGGCGCCGTCGCGCTCACCATGTTCAACATCCCCATCCTGGTGCGCGTGATCCAGCAGGCGCTCGAGGACGTGCCGCAGGCCCAGCGCGATGCGTGCCTGGCCATGGGCCTCACTCGCTGGGAGGCCACGCTGCACATCCTGATCCCCGAGGCCATGCCTGCCATCGTGACGGGCATCGTGCTTTCGGCCGGTCGCGTGTTTGGCGAGGCCGCAGCACTGCTTTTTACCTCGGGTATGAGCTCGCCGGTTCGCCTGAACTTCTTGAGCTTTAACCTGTCGAGCCCCACCTGCGCTTGGAACGTGTTCCGTCCCGGCGAGTCGCTCGCCGTGCACATCTACAAGATCTATGGCGAGGGCAGCCCCGAGGCCCAGCAGATCGTCTGGGGCACCGCTGCACTGCTGATGATTTGCGTGCTGCTGTTTAACGTAATCGCCCGCATTGTGGGCAAGCAACTGGCAAGGAAGATGACGGCCGAATGAGCGAGATGAATGTAACGCCCGCAACCGAAGCGGCATCGTCCGACACCCGGGACTTCCTGTCGAGCGTGGGGGAGAGCGAGAAGCGCGTGCGCGTGAGCGGCAAGGCCGTGAGCGACGAGGTCGTGCTCTCCACCAAGGACGTCAACGTGTACTATGGCGACCACCATGCGCTGCACGATACGTCGCTCGACTTTCACAAGGGCGAGATCACGGCGCTCATCGGGCCTTCGGGCTGCGGTAAGTCGACCTTCTTGCGCAGCCTCAACCTTATGAATCGCGAGATTCGCGGCTGCCGCGTGGAGGGCGAGATCAACTACCGCGGGCGCAACGTGAACACCAAGGCCGAAAACACCTACGAGCTGCGTCGCTCCATTGGCATGGTGTTCCAGCAGCCCAACCCGTTTCGCAAGTCCATTCGCGACAACATCACGTTTGCGCCTAGGCGCCACGGCATCACCGACCGCGACGAACTCGACCGCATGGTCGAGGAGAGCCTGCGCGGCGCGGCGCTGTGGGACGAGGTCAAGGACAAGCTCGACAAGAGCGCCTATGCGCTTTCGGGCGGTCAGCAGCAGCGCCTGTGCATCGCGCGCACGCTGGCGCTCAACCCCGACGTGATCTTGTTCGACGAGCCCTGCTCGGCGCTCGACCCCATCTCGACGCTGGCGATCGAGGACCTGATGTCATCGATCGTTGCCGACCGCGCCATCGTCATCGTGACGCACAACATGGAGCAGGCGTCGCGTGTGTCCAACCGCACGGCGTTCTTCTACATGGGCGATATGGTCGAGTACGACGAGACTGACGAGATTTTCCAACGGCCCAAGGATAAGCGGCTGAATGATTACCTCACCGGCATGTTCTCCTAGTCCGGGACATGCTTGAGGCCCGCGGCGGCCACGGTTGCCACGGGACTGATTGGAGAGGCGGGTCATCTCTTTTGGGAGATGGCCCGCCTTTTTGTGTCGTGTGCGGCCCGCCTTTTCGCTGCTATTATGGACAACGTTGAATTTCTACGAAGGAGCAGGGCATATGGCGATTCTTTTGGGATGCGATTCCGTCAGCCTAGAGTTTCCCACCAAGCATATTTTCGATAGCGTGACGCTCGGCGTGGGCGAGGGCGACCGTATTGGTATTGTCGGTAAAAACGGCGACGGCAAGTCGACGCTGCTGAGCGTGCTCGCCGGCACGCTGGAGCCCGATGACGGACGCGTGACGCACCGCCGCGGCACGACGATCGGTCTGCTCGGCCAAAAGGACAACCTGGTCGATACTGATACCGTGCATCATGCCGTTGTGGGCGACGCCCCCGAGTACGAGTGGGCGTCGAGCCCCCGCACGCGCCAGATCCTCGCCGGCCTCATCAGCGATGTGCCTTGGGAGGGCACGGTGGGCGAGCTTTCGGGCGGTCAGCGCCGTCGCGTGGACCTCGCGCGCTTGCTGATCGGCGATTACGACGTGCTCATGCTCGACGAGCCCACCAACCACCTGGATATGCGCACCATCAACTGGCTCGCGCGTCACTTAAAGGCCCGCTGGCAGCGCGGCCAGGGTGCCATGCTCGTGGTCACGCACGACCGCTGGTTCTTGGACGAGGTCTGCACCAGCATGTGGGAGGTCCACGACGGCCAGGTCGATCCCTTCGAGGGCGGCTATTCGGCATACATCCTGCAGCGCGTGGAGCGCGACCGCATGGCCGCCGTTACCGAGGAGCGCCGTCGCAACATGGCGCGCAAGGAGCTCGCGTGGCTGAGCCGCGGTGCCCAGGCTCGTTCCACCAAGCCCAAGTTTCGCGTGGATGCCGCTCGTGAGCTGATCGCCGACGTGCCGCCCGTGCGTGACGAGCTGGAGCTCAAGCGCCTGGCCGTGAGCCGCTTGGGCAAGCAGGTTATCGATGTGGTCGACGTGGATGCCGGCTATGCCGATACCGACGGCGCGCCCAAGCAGGTGCTCACCGATGTGACCTGGCTCATTGGTGCGGGCGACCGCTATGGCCTTTTGGGCGAGAACGGCGCCGGTAAGTCGACGCTGCTCGACGTGATCCAGGGCAAGATTGAACCCACGCGCGGCCGCGTGAAGATTGGCCAGACAGTGCGCTTTGGCGTGCTGTCGCAGCAGCTCGAGGAGCTCAAGCCCTACATGGGCGACACGATCCGCGAGGTGCTCGGCAACTATAAGAAGTACTACGTCATCGACGGCAAGGAGACTTCGCCCGAGAAGCTCTGCGAACGTCTGGGCTTTACGACGCAGCAGCTCTGGAGCCGCATCGGCGATCTTTCGGGCGGCCAGCGCCGTCGCCTGTCGCTGTTGCTGACGATTCTGGACGAGCCCAACGTGCTCATCCTGGACGAGCCCGGCAACGACCTGGATACCGACATGCTCGCGATTGTCGAGGACCTGCTGGACGGCTGGCCCGGCACGCTGATCCTGGTGACGCACGACCGCTTTTTGATGGAGCGCGTGACCGACCAGCAGTGGGCGCTGCTCGACGGCCACCTGACGCATATGCCCGGTGGCGTGGACCAGTACCTGCGCCTGTGCAACGCTACCGCCGAGGGCGAGCCCGTGGGCGCGCCGAGCGCCAAGACCGGCACGTTCGACACCGGTGCCGCGGCAGCTGCGGCCGAAAAGCCCAAGTCGAGCGGTCAGCCCAACGGCCTGTCCAACGCCGAGCGCCAGAAGCTCCGCCGCGAGGTGAGTTCGCTCGAGCGCAAGATGGAGACGCAGCGCACCCGCGTTGAGGAGGCCGAGGCAGCAATGGCCCAAGTCGATCCCACCAACTACACGGCGCTCGGCGAGCAGCAGGCAAAGATCGACGAGGCTCACGCTGCCATGGACGAGCTGGAGATGGCGTGGCTCGAGGCGAGCGAAAAGCTCGAGGGCGAGGAGTAGGCGAGAATGATCAAAGCCGCATTTTTCGATATCGACGGCACGCTGCTGAGCTTTAAGACCCACCGGATTCCGGCGTCGGCGCAGCAGGTGCTCGACAGCTTTTACGAGCAGGGGATTGCGTGCGTGATCGCCACGGGCCGTCCGACCTACCAGATGCCGGACTGGCTGTTCGACCTGGGCTGGGATGCGTACATTACGCTTTCGGGCCAGCACTGCTTTGATGCCGAGGGGGTTTACCGCAGCTGCCCGATCGATTCGGACGACGTCGCGGTGATTGTGGACCAGGTGGCGCAGGGGCGCTACGACTCGCTGTGCATGCAGGGCGAGAACTCGTTTGTGAACCGCCTGTCCGAGCGCGTGGTGACGGCTGGCAGCAACGCGGGAATCGTCTACCACGAGGAGCCGTTTGAGCACGCCTTTGACGCACCGGTCTACCAGTTCTGCGCCTTTGTGGACCCTGACGACGAGCATATCGTGACCGATGCCGTGTCGCATTCGCTCACCACGCGCTGGTGCGACCTGTTCTGTGACATTATTCCCGCTAACGGCGGCAAGGACCTGGGCGTGGCGGCGACGCTCGAGCGGCTTGGTATCGACGCGAGCGAGGCGATTGCCTTTGGCGACGGCGAGAACGACCTGTCGATGTTCTCGGCCGTGGGCACAAGTGTGGCCATGGGCAACGCGCAGGACACGGTGAAAGCTGCAGCGACCTATGTGACGACTGCCGTGGACGACGACGGCATCTACAACGCTGCGAAGCACTTTGGACTCGTGTAGCTGCGGGCCGGCACCTGGCACCTGGGGACATTCCTTGCGGGGCGTCCCCATTTTGTTTGGCTCTGTTAGACCAGGATTGACATACATGTGTCCCCACGGTGCCATATCGTTGA
>CALGZY010000237.1 GCA_937934355.1 uncultured Collinsella sp.
TAAACCCGAAAAAAATACATGACTAAACACGAAACACCGACTTGACGAAATACAAATCGAGGATGTGGCTGTTCTGCTCGGCGCGCTGCAACGTGCCCGTGTATGTATTCGAATACCACGAGACCCGCAGGAAGGGCGTTGCCCAGGAGTTTCTTGCGGGCTGGTCCGGCACGCTTACCGCCAACGGCTACAAACCCTACTTCAATCTCGGCAACCCCAACATCGCCAACACGGCGTGCCTCGTCCACGTGCGCCGCTACTTCGCCCAAATCGTGAAGATCGCCGGCGGCGGCGCCAAGGCGGCGTCTGCGGCCAGCGTTGCGCTCGAGGCAAGGCGCAGGATCGACGCCATGTTTCAAGGTCGACTCCAAGTTCGACGACATGGAGCCGGGTGCCAGGAAGGCCGCCCGCGACGCGGAGCTCCGCCCGCTCATGGAGGACTTCGGGGGGATGGGCGCGGGCCAGCTTCCCCTAGCCTCGCCGAAGCTGGCGCTGCACCGTGCGCTGCAGTACGCCGTGGAGTTCTGGCCCTACGTCATGAACGTGCTCGAAGACGGGCACCTGGAGCTCTCGAACAACGTCGCCGAGCAGGCCCAGCGAATCTTCGTCGTAGGGCGCAAGAACTGGCTCTTCAGCGATGTGCCACGCGGCGCGCGGGCGTCTGCGGCGATATACAGCGTCACCACCACGGCCAAGGCCAACGGGCTCAATCCCAGGCTTTACGTCGAGTGGCTGCTGACCGAGATGCCCAACGCCGGCGAGCTCACCGATGAGGTTGTGGACTCGTTCCTGCCATGGTCGGATAGGGTGCCTGAGTCCTGCAAGCTCGACCCAGCCGCTGCCGAGAAGGCCAAAGAGATGCCTGACGACTTCATAATTAACATCGACCCCGATGCGTTCGACGACGAGATGGCGAACAACGCCGAGGAGGGCCTGTAGCGACATAGCGGCCTAAGGCATACCGCAACGCAAAGATGGAAACGTCCAGGACTTTTCCATCCGTATGCCGGAATGGCCCTGGACGTTTCCTGCTACGCGGTCATTTTGACGCTTACGCTCTAATGCCTCCACCGCTTGTCGCGGGCGGGGTAGACGATCCAGGCGGATGCGTAGCTTGCGATAAGGCAGACAATGACGCAGACGATGCTTGTCTGGAACCCGAATGAGTCATTGATAACGCCCCAGATTACGCTTGCGAAGCCAATGCCGATGTCATTGGCGAGCAGGAACAGGGCGTTTGCGGCGCCCCAGCGCTCTGGCGGGGTGTTCTTTACCGCTACGCTTTGATTAAGTGGCAGGCTTATGCCAGTGGCGAGACCATAGAAGATTCCGGACGCCAGGAAGACAGGTTCCCCGTACGGTGCGGCAAGTAGCATAAGGCAGCAGAGGATGCCGCACGCGACGGCTCCGGTCATTGTTTTGATTGCAGGTACGGTGTCCATGAAATGCTTTGAAATCATGCGAATGATAATCATGCTTACCGCGCTGATGGTGTAGAAGAGACCGGCGTGGGTATAGCCGAGAGTAGTACCGTACAGACCGGCAAAGAAGACGCCAAAGCCAAAAGTGGGGCACATGATCATCTGTGGGATGGCGCCAGGCAATGCGCGCGGCTCGAAGATGTTGAATGAGTCACGCAGGGTTCTCTTGGACACCTGGTCGCCTTCAGGATACTTTTCACTGTTAATTGTTTCGGATGTAGTTACTGTGGTGGAGCTGGGTGCCTGCCCGTCTTTTGAGTCGAGTTCGAGCCGGGTTTCCATTTTGATTCGGTATGCGCTGGAGCTTGGCAGAGTTTGCCATTTACTTTCATAGCGTGCGTTGAGGGCGATTACAAGCCCTGCAAACCCAACCAGGGCAAGGCTGACATAGAGGTTCGTTGAGGGATCGGTTCCTACTAGGTAAAGTGCGAAGGCTGGGCCGATGCTCATGGCGATAGCCTGTCCGAGGCCGTGGTATCCAATGCCTTCGCCGAGCCGTTCTTGCGGTAAGACGCTTGCTGCGGCGGTCGAGGCTGCTGTTGTTGCTGCGCCAAAGCCCACGCCTTGCAGCAAACGGCTGATTGTGAAGAGGGGGGATGCCTTGAACGACAGCGGACAGTGCTGTTCCTGCTATGAGGATAGCGATGCCGGCGATGATAACGAGTGAGCACTTGCCGTTGTCGATAACAGGGCCGACGAACAGTCGTGCTAACGCGGCGGCAATGGAGAAGACGAGTGCAAGTACGCCGGCAAGGCTCGCACCGTAACCTTGGCCTGCCAGGAAGACGCTGGTTCCACTGTTGAGTCCTTGGCCCATGACGAAGCAACAGAAGGTCAGCGCGATGATAAGCACGAAAATAAGCGACCACAGCTTCGGATGGTCGTCCTTACCGATATTTGGCATGAGAACCCTCCTATGATTCCAATACCCGTATTCTACGTCTGCAAAAAGTGAGATGTAAGCGCCAAAATGACCGCGTCTTAACAACCCGCTGGGCTTGAGGCAGAATCATCGCATCGACTTATCCTGGAAACTGCCTGACGAAGGCGACAGGATGCTTGTCAGCAAGGCGGCAAATCTTAACGAGAGCCAAATCCAAGAGCTTGCAAATCTTCAGCGAGGCGTTGCAGCAATATATCAGAACGAATGGACCGAACCTGTCCTCTGTCACATCGAACCGCATGAACGCGGCCTAGAGTACTCGCCAACACAGAGCAAGCACAGCGCGAAGGACAAGGTTTCTTCTGAAGAGCTTCGCTATCTCAACTCTTGTGTGCTTAATCCGTTCAAGCTCGATGAGCCAAGGGAATACAACTTCTGCGACTGTGTGCACAAGATGGACATACCTGACTCCATGAAGGCACGCTTGATTGAGATGGCAGGGACTCCTCTGTCCTCGAGGAAGCCACTGTTTGAATGGTGTGCTTATAGGTATTTCAATATTGGACGCATCCTCGACGACGCCAGGGATTTATCTGCCGACAGCCTCAAAGAGAGGCTTTGCTCCCATCTGCTTTCAAGCTGGAAATTCGAAGATGACTCCTCACCCGAAAGCTGGGGACCAATCCAATACCTGTTCATTCAGTCGATGTTTAACGCTCATCTCAACGAGCTGAGAAAGAGGGGTACCGGCATCGAGACAACGGAAAAGGCCTCAGCACTCGCCGAAGTATCAGCGGTCTTATCTCAAACAAGGCCGGTGATCTAAATGGCGTTTGAAAATATAGAGCAATTAATGCCGGATACGACCGAAACGAGATTGGCCTTTGAGGAGGCGCAACGCACCGTTGCTGATTGTGCAGATGCCGCATGGCGGGATATTTCTTCCGGCGATGTCCTAACCGCGAGCATTTCAACAGTTCAAGAAGCCGCAGATGACGCCTGGAAAGCATGCGAGCCAACACTCAACGCTGCAGGCGAAACTGTCCGCGATGGCGCAAGGAACGGAGCTTATCTTGGCGGCAGGTTCGTACTTGGAGTTGCCGACGTTGGAGAAAACGCATATGTCGGTGTTGAATCGAATATTGAACTACTGGCCGAAGACGAAGAAGCAGCGGTGAAAACCGCGCAAACACACGCTGTTGACGATGCAGCCAACGCCTGGGGCGACTTCATGGAAGCCGATGAGCAGATACGGGAAATCGGAGACTATGTCGAAACTGGAGGCGAAATCGCCACTGAAGTTGCGCTTGGTGCCGTAGCCGTCACCGCTTCTGCCCCTGCAGCACTCGCTGCTGGGTCTGTACTCGTTCTTGACGAAATGGGAAAGAGCTTGGAAGCCGGCGCTGAAGACGGTGAGATATCTCAGGAGGATATCGTCGGAGAAGTCGTTGCGGGAACTGTTACGGCAGCAACGCTTCTTGCCGGACGAGGTCTAAATAACTTTCTTGCCTCAAAGGCAGCAGAATCGGGCGCAAGCTCACGAATTCTGGATGATGCCGGAAAGGCAATTTACGAAGGCGACCGACTGCTTCCCAATAACGAGTTTGCGATCGACGGCGTGAAGTGTGCAACCGACGATCTCGGGCAACTTTACCGCGTTGGCGACGACCTCGTTCCGAACATGAGCTATGAGATCAATGGGTATAAATACGTTACCGATGCAATGGGTAGGGTCGAATCGGCCGAAGGCTTCTTACAACTAAAGACCCACGAAGGTCGTTTGACCATCAAGGACACTATCCAGTCAATCGGAAAAGGGTTTGAAGAGCTTTTTGATCAAAGAGGCCATCTGATTGCCGACCGATTCAATGGATCAAATGGCCTTGAGAATATTGTCGCCATGGGCGGCGAGGTTAACCAAAAAGGGCCTTTCGCTGTTTGGTGTGGGTGAGTGGGTCGGGGGGGTGGTGGTGCTGGTCG
>CALGZY010000238.1 GCA_937934355.1 uncultured Collinsella sp.
AAAGATCAAGTCGTCCTCGCAGACGCTCAAGCAGGAATACCTCGATACATACGAGGGAGGTGAATGACATGATAGGCAAGAGCTATGCAAAGATAGCGATTGTTGGCTTTGTACTTTGTCTTGCAATGGTGCTATGTGCATCATTTGCGAGGTATAGGTCCGAGCAGTCGTTCATCAATGGCGCTGAAAATGGGTTTGGCATAGACGGGATGTATGTCAACGATGGCGCGACCAAGCCGTCTATGGCGATTCTTGCAGGCGAAGATATGGAATGGCAAATCTGTAATGACGATGGCTCTTGTATGAGTGGTCGTTTGGCCGCAACGAGCGATCCGAATTCGTTTGATCTTCTCGACAATGATGGATCGGATTGCGGTTCAGTTCACCTGTCGTATGCATCACGAGACGGGATGGACGGCATTCTCTACGTCTCCCACGAGACTGGCGATTTCAAGATGCGCAGGACTAACCGAGTGCCGGCTTTTATCGAGGAGTGAGAATTCCTGGCGGTCTGCCGATCAGGCCGCTAGGGTATCGAACCCCGCATTCATCCGTACACACACGGATGAATGCGGGAAGTGTCCGGATGAAGTTGATAATCAAGGAAACAATACCGTTCTGCCTGGGACGGCTTTGGCCTGGACTTTAACTACAACATCGCAATCGACACTTATCAGCTCGCGCAACGCGCATGGCCAGATCTCGGACGCTGGTGCATGGAGGACCTTCGAGATTTACTGGACATCCAAAACGACGACGCACACCGCGTGCTCGCCGACTGCGAAGACGAGATGGCTGTCTACAATGCGATCAGAAACGGCGTGAAGTCCGGAGATCTTTCTGTGGAACTGCCGCGCCGTCGCGCGAGCCGACCGGGCGACCCGGGCAATCTGGTCCCGGCTCTCCCGGTCGTATTCCTACGATATCGCCCCTAGATCACCAATGTGTCAGATAAAGAATGAGGCAATGGCTGTGATCACGCCTACGGCAGATGCAACAACTGCGCCCTTTTTCCTCTCCTTTAGTCCGACGAATAGGGTTGCCGTAAAGTAAAGGGCGGAAATGCAGTCTATGGCAAGCAAAACGAGTTCCTTGGGCGGTTTCAGCAAAAGGTCGCTAGCAAAGAGTAATGCAAGCAGGGCAAAGCCGATTGTGGTCAAGTATCTTGATTGATTTTGCGACAGCATGGCAACTGCCTTTCAGAACATGCAAGTGAAAAGTCGGTACGATGTCATTGCGGTTGCAAACAAGCCGCCGCCAGGACCGGTTGTCACGAGACCGGCGATAACGCATTTTCTCGGTTTCCAGCTCATGACAGACCCCTCTCTCATGGTGCAACGTATACATTATGAGATATACACATTTTGTCCTATAAGCCCCAAGGATGACGATTCCAATACGGACGACGACACCAAAACCGGCATCGACGGCTCCATGGACGATTCGGATTCCAAATAGGCCCTGTTAGTTGAGCCACTTCTTTGCCGGTGTCGTATACGAGACCGCTATACCCGCGGCAATTGCCATCAGGCAGCTCGCGATGAATCCGAACTCATACTTCAAAACGTTTGTTGCGGTCAGGGCGATAATCAACACTGTCAGAATTTGCAGAATTATCGTTATTGCGAAGAGATTGATTCCTTGTTTGGCCGAAGTCGCTGAATGAGTTTGGCTTTGTTGATTCAGGTTGTAGCTGACAACAAAAGCGACCAGTTCGCTTGATACGGGGCCGACTACATAGAAAAAGATTGCGTCAATGAAGCCTATAGTGTTGTAAGTTGTTTCGCCGGAAAACACGGCGTATAAAGCATATCCAAATCTTGGCTGATTCATGTATGAGTACGAAAAGACGAAGAGCGTCAATATTGCTACTACCAGAAGTGCATTCAGGACAAATCGTTTGCTTTTCATCGATCGCTCCTTCCGGGTGAACTTTATTATGTAATTATACAGCAGTCATTTGTTATTCAAAGAATTTGACTGTCCTAAATAACATGCACTTTCGCTGGAGGGTCGCTGTTTGGCGGCCCTCTTTTTTGCACAGGCGCGGTGGGATGGTAATATCGGGTGGGAGTCAGCCGCTCTGATAGAATCGTCCTTGCTGTCGGCAGCCCTCGTGCCGGGCAGAGCCCTCCATTTGATGGGAGGTGATGCCCATGACCGATTTCACCGAGCTCGTGAAGCTCCTGACCGCTATGGTCTCGCTCCTCACGGCCCTTGTCGGCCTTTCCAAGGCACTCAAGCAGGGCTCGAAGCCCAAAAAGAAAGGCCACCGTCGCTAAGACGATGACCCAACTTCATTAAGCAACGGCTCTGCCCAGCTCTCTACAACTTGGGCTGCCGTCGGCACCATTTTACCCTCCTGACGAGGAATTCGTCCATATTTCAAAAATCAAATTGCGTTTGCTATCGAAGCCTTGATTATCAACTTCATCCGAACACCTCCCACATTCATCCGCACATGTGCGGATGAATGTGGGAACCCGATACCCTGAGGGCCGGACCCGCCGGCCCCGGGAGATCGGAGGACGGCCGGTCCGGAAAGAGGAAGAAGGGTTCCGCGGAGGCGGCCCCGAGGGCCTACGGCAGGCTCACCAGGCACGAGCGGGACACGGTCCAGAGGATGCTGGAGCGCAGGGCCTCGTGCAGGGAGATCGCCAGGGAGCTGGGCAGGTCGCCCTCGGCGGTGAGCGCCGAGGTGGCGTCGCACAGGTTCGTGACGGCGCCGAAGTCCAGGCGCGGCGAGCGCGTCGACGGCTCGGCCGACCTGTCGGCGGCCTGCCCGCGCCTGGCGGCGTGGCCGCGCTGCTGCAACGGGTGCGGCCGGTACCGTGCGATCGGCTGCAAGCGCCGCCCGCACGTATTCTGTGTTTCGTCAAGAGGATTTGAGCAAAAAGAGCATCGGAAATTGAGCAGTCGCAGCATCGGAAGCGCGCACGCTTTTTGAGCGGCTAGCCCTCCTGCATGAGGGCATGGCAGACGCGGTAGGACTCGCCGCGGAACTGGACGAGCCTCCCGTGGTGGACGATGCGGCCGATCACGGCGGCGGCCATCTGGTCGTCCCCGAACACCGACCCCCACCTGCTGAACTCCAGGTTCGTGGTGATTACCACCGACTGCCTCTCGTATGCGTCGGCGAAGACCTGGAAGAGCAGCCTCGCCCCGTCCGCGTCGAGCGGGAGAAACCCGAGCTCGTCGATGACGAGCAGGCGGGCCTTGCCGATGAGCGCGGCCTCCCGGTCGAGCCTCCCGTCGTCGCGGGCGCGCCTCAGGCGCATCACGAGCGAGGACGCCGTGAAGAAGCGCGCCTCGAGCCTCCTCTCGCACGCCAGCGCGCAGAGGGCCGACGCCATGTGCGTCTTGCCGGTGCCGACGTCGCCCATGAGCACGAGGTTCTCCCTGCGCTCGACGAAGTCGAGCGCGAGCAGCGACTCGCGCCCCATGCCCTCCGGCCACGACACGGCCGACCAGTCGTAGCCGTCGAAGGTCTTGGGCGCCGGCAGCGCGCAGCGCCTGAGCAGCGTCGCGCGCTTCGAGGCCTCGCGGCTGGACCTCTCCGCCTCGAGGTAGCCCGCCAGGTACTCCACCTGCTTCGGGGTGCCGAGCCTCGACCACTCCTCCAGGACGGCGGTGGTGAGCGAGCACGACCGCCCGGCCTCCACGACCCTGCGGGCCAGCTCCTCGCTAGCTGCCATCGGCGACCGCCCCCTTCAGGAACCCGTCGTAGACCGACAGGTCGGCCCCGCCGGCCCCGCCGAGAGGGCGCGCGCAGAGAGGGGCGATGCCCCGCTGGCCTAGCCTAAGGGCGAAAACGGAATAGACGGACCGACCGTACGGCTGAGTCTGGGAAGAGGTGCCGGGCGGCGGGCGGAGCATGGCCACCGGACCCATCGAAACACATCTCCACCGTTCCTTCAACTGGGAAAACGACGCCCCCGTGGCCTGAATTGAACTGCCTCCCATTTCTTGGACATGAGAAATGGGAGGCTTTTTATGCGAGTCG
>CALGZY010000239.1 GCA_937934355.1 uncultured Collinsella sp.
ACGCTCGAGCACGAGGTGGAACAGGGCACTCGCTATATCAATCTTATGCAGGCTCGTTATGGCGACGGCTGTCTGCGCGTCTCGGTCGATATCGACTTTGAGGTGCGCGATTGCATGGTGCCGCCGTTTATCTTGCAGCCGTTGCTCGAAAACTGCATCAAGCACGCGCAGCGCGAGACCGAGCCGCTTTCTATTCATGTTAGGGCTTTCGAGACCGATGACGGTTTGGAGATCATCGTCGAGGACGACGGCATCGGTATGAGCGAAGAAGTCTGCGCGCATCTGTTTGAGCAACATCGCCTGGAGGAGCCCGAGAGCATTACCGCCGACGGCTCCGTCAAGCGAGGTTGCGGCCTGGCGCTCTTCAACGTGCTTCAGCGCATCCATTTCTTTTACGGAGAAGATTCCGGCATGCGCGTGAAGTCCCAGGAGGGCGTGGGAACGCAGGTCATCGTCGAGCTGAACGGCGAGCCGCATGAGCCGGCGCCGTTGACGGCGTAGCACGCGGTTGGATTGAGAGAAAAAGAGGGGAAGCACATATGTCCGAAGGCTGGAACATCTTGGTGGTTGATGACGAACCTCCCATTAGGGCTGAGCTACGCTATCTGTTGGAAAAGGATACGCGTGTGGGCCAGATTGCCGAGGCGGGCAATGTCACCGAGGCCGTGGAGTCGATTCTCTCGAACAAGCCCAACGTGTTGTTTTTGGACATCACGATGCCCGGCCGCTCGGGAATTGAGCTTGCCGAGACGCTGCAGAACCTAAAGACGCCGCCGGTGGTTGTGTTTGTGACGGCGTTTGCCGAGTTTGCCGCCGATGCGTATAACCTCGATGCGGTCGACTATGTCGTCAAGCCGGTCGAGGACGCACGCCTGTCAAAGGCACTCGACAAGATCGAGGCAGCCTTGGGTGCCCATCGTGTTATCCACGCTCCGCGCCAGCCTTTGCGTCTGACGGTGGACCGCGGGGGCAAAAAGGTGTTCATTCCCGCCGCAGACGTCTGCTACTTTGAGGCGCGCGCCGATTTTTGCAACGCCATCTGCGCCGAGGGAACGTACCTGATCAATGAGTCGATCTCTTCGCTCGAGCGTCGCTTGGTCTCCGAGGGCTTTATTCGCGTTCATCGCAGCTATCTGGTCAATTTGGAAGACGTGCACAATGTCGAGATCGGTTCCACGGGTCTTATGGAGCTCAGACTCGATCGCGTAACCTCGACGGTGCCCGTGTCCCGCCGTCGCGCTGCCGAGGTTAAAGCACACTTGGGGCTTGCGTAGACGGTCTGCGTGCCGTCGTTTACCATCGCAGGTTTGGCATGGGTGCGCGGTGGGCATAATGGGTGGCATCGAATGAAATCGAAAGGATCATTATGCCCGCGCTTATCACCCATCATCTGTTTGGCGAGGAAAGCATCGACCGTCTTCCACAGGGCGTCATCACGTCCGATGAAGAGCGCATTGCCTTTATCTTGGGCAACCAAGGCCCCGACCCGTTTTTCTTTCACATTCTGACACCGCGTGTTTCCGACTGCACGCTGCTGGCGCAGGTCATGCATCGGTCGCGCATGTCTCGTCAGTTTGCGTGCCTGCGCGACGGCGTGTCGCATCTGCTGCCGCGCGACGCCAGCTTGGGTCGTGCCTTTGCGCTGGGCCTGCTGTCTCATTACGTGCTCGACCGCAACGCTCATCCCTTTGTCTATGAGCAGCAGTTTGGCATTGTCGAGTCCGATTCAGAGCTTGAGGATTCGAGCAGTCAGGTCCATGCCGTGATCGAGAGCGACCTGGATGTGCTGATGCTGCAGCTTAAACGCGATGGCGCTACGGTTGACGATTACCCGCCGGCGGGCGAGATCGTCACCACTGATCGCATCAATCGCGTGGCCGGCGTGCTGATGAGCTATGTTGCCGGACGCGTGTACGGCATTGACATTCCGGCGGGGGAGTACGGTGCTGCCGTTGCCAATATGCAGCGACTTTACCGCGCGATTGAGCCGGCCGGCTCCGCAAAGACGCGCGCGATCTCGCTGGTTGAGGGCTTGGTGCACGATTACTCGCTGCTCGACGGCCTTGCTCATCGCGTGACGACGGAGTTGCCCGAGCGCACCGGTAACCTGGGCCATCTGACATGGAAGAATCCCTTTACCGACGAGGTCTCGAACGAGAGTTTCCCCGAGGTCTTTGATCGCGCGCTGGGCGATTACGAGTGCACGGTCGCACGTTTTATCGAGACCGGTGACATGGATGCCGTGACCAGTCACGTCAACTACAGCGGTCGCGTGCTCAATGCCGATGAGGAGTTCGACCGCGAGGAATAGGGCCCGTGCGTGCCCCTTTGCCGAATCCTTACCGGCGGTTCTGGACAATTGGGGTACGATGAACTAACTGCATATCGGGCGAATACGAAGGGTCCCTGTCCATGAAATACACCAAGCTCGAGCGTAACTGGGTTATGTATGATGTGGGCAATTCGGCCCTTGTGCTGCTCAATACCTCGGTGGTGCCCATTTACTTTAACGCCATCAATACCGGCGCTTCCTCGGCCGACCTGGTGGTCGCCTGGGGCAATGCGCAGACGATCGCCTCGCTGGTCATCGCCATGCTCATGCCCATTCTGGGCGCGCTTGCCGACTACGCCGGCAACAAGATCAAGTTCTTCTTGGGCTTCTTCCTCACGGGCCTGGTGCTTTGCCTGGCGCAGGCTATCCCAATGTCCGCCATGGCATTTTTGACCGTGTACGTGCTGTGCACCATCGGCCTTAACTCTTCTATGACGTTCTACGACGCCATGCTGCCCGACATTACCACCGACGAGCGCATGGACGCCGTGTCCAGCTCGGGCTATGCCTGGGGCTATATCGGTTCCACCGTGCCGTTCGTCATCTGCCTGGCGCTCATCATGGGTGGCCCCGCTCTTGGCGTCCCTACCATGCTGGCAACGCGTCTGTCGTTTATCATCACTGGTGCCTGGTGGCTCATCTTTACTCTGCCGCTCATTCGCACCTATAAGCAAAAGTACGGTCGCGAGCGCGGTCCCGAGGACACCATCGGCCACATCGTGGGCGGTGTGTTCTCCGAGGTCGGACACACCATGCGCGAGATCGCCCACAACAAGACCGTGCTGGTCTACATGGTCGCGTTCTTCTTCTACATCGACGGCGTGCACACGGTCATTTCCATGGCAACCAGCTACGGCTCGGCTTTGGGCATCGATTCGACGCAGTTGGTGCTGGCGCTGCTCGTTACGCAGTTTGTTGCTTTTCCGTCTGCCATCATCTACGGCAAGCTCGCCGGACGCGTGGGCACGCTCAACATGATTCTGGTGGCCGTCGCCGCCTACATGGGCATTGTGCTGTTTGCCGCGTTCTTCCTAAAGACCGCCTTCGAATTCTGGGTGCTTGCCATTATGGTCGGCCTGTTCCAGGGCGGCGTGCAGGCGCTCAGCCGTAGCTACTTTGGCCGCATTATCCCTAAGGAAAAATCCAACGAGTACTACGGCTTCTTTGACATCTTTGGTCGTTATGCAAGCGTCATGGGCACCTTCCTGGTGTCGGTCGTCACCTCGTTGACCGGCAACCCGTCACTGGGCGTCCTTTCCATTGGCGTGTTGCTGATCGTTGGCTTTATGCTGCTGGTCCGCCTGTCCCGCATGACTCGGGCGGCAGAGCATGCCGCATAGGAGCGAGCAGCTATTGTGCCTGTCCACGGTACTCTTTTGGGGTTATCCGCAATAAACATTGCGACTTGCGAGCAATGATTTGCCCAAGTGGGTATGATGGAATCAGCTAGGTCGCGGGGCGTCGCCTGTGTTTGGCGGCGTCCCGTTTTTGTGTTGCAGGGAGGGTAAGGCATGAACGCCACAGTCGTGATTCCAACGTATTGGGCGGGCGATGACGCTTGCGCAAACGCCCTTGGCACCTATGACCATTCGACACGACTCAACGCCGACAATCCCGAACTCGACCGCTGTCTGGCCTCGCTTGAGCAGGTGCGCGACATCCCGCGCATCATCCTTTTGGTGGTCTGTCCCGTTTCTGCCACAGCCGATGTGTCGCTGCGCGTGCACGAGATTGTCGACGCGCATCCCACGCTCAAGGTCACCGTTGTCACCAACACCCAGGCCTCGCGCATCGCAGACCGGGTTGCTCAGATCGCGCCCAAGGGTTCGGGCGAGTGCGTGAGCCTGCGAGGCTACGGTGCCATCCGCAATATGGGGCTAGCCTGCGCCGCTGTGCTGGGGCATGACGCGGTTATCTTTTTGGATGACGATGAGACTGTCATCGACGCCGACTTTATGAAGCGCGCGACCTATGCGTTGGGACAGCAGACGCGTCAGGGCTTGCCGATCTTGGTCAAGAGCGGCTATTTCTACGATCGCGACGGCTCGCCGCTGGCTCCCACGGACAAGGCGGGCATCTGCCATCGTTGGTGGACCAAGCGCATCGAGTTCAACCGTTGGATGAAAAAGGCGCTTTCGGGCACCCGCATCTCGCGCTCCAACTACGTGTGCGGCGGCCTGATGGCCCTGCACGCCCGCGCCTTTACGCGTGTGGCCTTTGACCCGTTTATCACCCGCGGCGAGGACTTGGATTACCTCTTTAACATGCGCATGTTTGGCTACGACGTGTGGTTCGATAACGAGTGGACCGTGCGCCATCTGCCTCCGGAGTCCGAAAAGCGCTCACCGCGCTTTATGCAGGATGTATACCGTTGGTACTACGAACGGGCCAAGTTGACATTCGCCGCGCATCAAAAGGAGCTCATTCCCGTTACGGCGGCATCGCTCATGCCCTACCCGGGCCCGTGGATTTCGCGCGAGCTCGACGACCGCGTGCGCAAGACCGCTATGGTCCGCAGCGTGTTTACCCGCGAGCATGAGGGCTACCTGCGCATCTGGCGCCATGGTATCGACGAGGCAAAGGCCTATGCGCGCCAAAACGCTGCAAGCTACCTGCGTTTCCAGAGCTTTTGGCCCAAGATCATGGACGGGCTTTGGCGTGACGCACAACTGATCAGTATCCTGGAGGGGGCCGAATGATCGACCGCCGCGCCCAGCGCGATAGTTCAATATCAATCTTTCGCATCATTGCCGTTGCCTGCGCCATTTGTGTGCTGGTGTACTTTATTTTTGCCTTGGTGACCGGTATCGAGCCGATCGCCACGGTGATTGCCTGCGCGCTGCTGTGCATCTTTCTGTGCATCTTTATCTTTTTGACGCTCAATCCCGATTCGGTGCGCTCCCAGTACACCGAGGAGACGCTCTCGGTGGCCTCGGCCATGCTCGAGGACATTAAGGGCGGTCTGACGCAGGAGTCGGCGCGTTTGGTGTGCCGGCGCATTTTGCCCGAGACGCGCGCCATGACGGTGGCCATCACCGACGAGGACAACGTGCTTGCCTGCGCGGGCGAGTTTGAGGAAAAACTGCTGCCCGATACTCCCATCCACACGCTTGCCACACGCTACGTTATCGAACATGGCATCGTGCAGTCGTTCAACCGTATGGTGGATGTCGTGGGCTCGGACGGCTCGCACAACCAAGTCCCCGCCGGCATTATCGCCCCCATCAAGGTGGGCGATCGTACCGTCGGCACGCTCAAGTTCTACTACAAGACCCCGCGCGCCGTCGACCGTACCCAGTATGCGCTTGCCTCGGGCTTTGCCGAGATCTTGTCCACGCAGCTCGCCATCCACGAGCTCGAGGTGCAAAAGGAACTCACGGCGCGCGCCGAGGTGCGTGCGCTGCAGGCGCAGATTAACCCGCACTTCCTGTTCAACACGCTGAACACCATTGCATCGTTTACGCGCACCGACCCGCTGCGGGCCCGCGAACTGCTTCGTGAGTTCTCATCGTTCTATCGTGCCACGCTCGACAACTCGGGATCGCTTATTCCGGTCTCGCGCGAGGTCGCACAGACCAAGCGCTACCTTACCTTTGAGAAGGCCCGCTTTGGCGAGGATCGCGTGCTTGCGACGTTCGATGTGTCCGAGGACGTGGAAGATACGCTGGTGCCGGCGTTCGTGATCCAGCCGATTGTCGAGAACGCCGTGCGTCATGGTATGGGCGATGACGACGCCCTGAGGATCGACGTGACCGTTCACCAAGACGGCGAGGATGCAATCTTGATTGCCGTGGCCGATAATGGCGTGGGCATGGATGAGGGTACCGCCGCCAGACTGTTTGACGAGCGCTCTGCCCGTCCCGACGCCAGCTCTCCCCAGGGTGGCGGCGCCGGTGTGGCCATGCACAATATTTCGGAGCGCATCCATCGCTTTTATGGGCCGCACTCCTATACGCGTGTCGAATCGGCGCCGGGCAAGGGCACCAAAGTGCTCCTTCATCTTGATTTGTCAGAGAGCATCTTTGACATTCAAGAGTAAAATAAAAGGCTACGGGCTCAACGTCATGCGACGGATGCCCGGCGTAGTTAGTTGACGAAAGGTTTTATCCCTATGCTGCGTGCGATGATTGTGGATGATGAGGCGCCGGCTCGCTCGGAGCTTCGCTTCCTGCTCGAGCAAACGGGCAAGATCGGCACGATCACGGAGGCGTCGAGCGTCCGCTCCGCCATCGAGATGCTTATGGAAAGTCGCGTGGATGTCGTGTTTCTCGATATCTCGATGCCCGGTGCCTCGGGCCTGCAACTTGCCGAGGCGCTGCATAAGCTCAAAAATCCGCCGGCGATCGTGTTTGTGACTGCGTATAGTGACCATGCGGTCGAGGCATTCGACGTGGATGCCGTCGATTATCTGATGAAGCCGGTCGAGGAAGCTCGCTTGGATCGCGCGATCGAGAAGGTCATGCAACGCGCCAAGCCGGTTACGGACAGCAAGGTGACCATCGAGCGTATCCCGGTGGAAAAGGGCGGCCGCAAGGTGCTCATTCCCGTGGACGACATTCGCTTTATCATGGCCAAGGACGATTACTCCTGCATCTATACCGTCGATGATCGCTTTTTGTCGACGACCTCGCTGGCGCAGTTTGAGGCCAAGCTCTGCGACTTTGGCTTCTTCCGTGTTCACCGCCGCTATATCGTCAACTTGGCGTGCGTTACGGACGTCGAGACGGTGCCCTCGGGCGCCATCCAGCTGGGCATTACGGGCGTCGACGAACGCGTGCCGGTTTCGCGCCGCCGCGTCGTGCCGCTCAAGAAGGCTCTGAGTCTCTAGCACACTGGCCCCGCAGCCCTGTAGACCCATCGTCTGCGGAGCCGTGGGGCTTTTTTGTATGTATCTGCCGAATCGTTTTTTGCGGAAGGGATCCCATGAACAGTGCAAGCGCCAAGCGCATCGACATCATCTCGGACACCCACGGCTATCTTTCGCCCGCGCTTCTGGACGAGCTCAAGGGCGCAGATCTGATCATCCACGCCGGAGACCTCACCTCAGAGATGGATTACGAGCATCTATGCACCATCGCCCCCGTGCGAGCGGTCCTAGGAAACAACGACTACTACCGCGACTACGGCCCGGATGTAGACCGTCTGGCCATCTTCACCTACGAAGGCCTCAAATTCGCCGTAGCCCACTACCGCGAAGACCTTCCGGTGGGATCCGTAGACGTAGCCATCAACGGCCACACCCACGTAACCAAAGAAGCCCAAGTGGGCCGCTGCTTGGTTCTCAACCCAGGCAGCGCCAGCTATCCCCGAGGCACCCGAGGCCCCACCATGGCCAGAATGCTCATCAAGGACGGCAAGATCCTGAGCACCAAATTTATTGACTTAGAGTAACCGCAACAAAAACGGGGGATGCACAACGCATCCCCCGTTTTTCTTTGAGCAAAAGGCCGAAGTTCAACAACAACCATCAGACAACCCCGCCGAGGAGCACGGGGATCCCGAGCCGCGAAGCGGCGAGCAACAAAGTCTTCGAACAAAGTGACGGCAGGGAGGGTCTCCGGGGCTGGGGGCGGGGGTTAAGTTTGTCGCGAGTTCCGCACGCAAAGGAAAGCACTTAATGTGCTTTCC
>CALGZY010000240.1 GCA_937934355.1 uncultured Collinsella sp.
ACTGGCGGAGAGCTGGGGATTCGAACCCCAGATGCCCTTTTGGGGCATACTCGCTTAGCAGGCGAGCACCTTCGGCCTCTCGGTCAGCTCTCCGTAACAGCCGTTCTATAGTAACCAAACAGCCGAAGTTGGGCAAGGGGAATTTTGAGGCGTTTCCTCTTTTACCTCTCTTTTACCAGTAAACGTCTCAGTCAATCATCTCAACCTGTAACATCTGCAGGCCGCAATCCCCTCCAGATGTTACAGGTTGAGACAAAGATACAAGGACGGCCCCAGCGACAGCGCGGACAGCCCATTCTTTATTAGTCCTCTCGAACGGTCTCCAACAGATAATCGCGCATGTACGGAATTGCAAACGAAACACAGCCATAGCCCGCGGGCTCAATCAACCCCGCATCGATCAGACGCTTGCGATATGACCCAACTTTGTTCGCCGACAAACCCATCTTCTTGGCGATATCGCCGTTGGCGATATCGACGCCCTCGCATTGAGCCATCGCCGCGAGATACTGAAACTGCCGTTCCGACACCCTGCGCAGCGCTGGGGCAATCACCATAGCATTAAAGCTATCAAGAGCCGCCTGGATACCCTTACGAGCCGCCTCTTCGCTCACGCTCTCCGCCCCACTGCGCGCAGCAACCTGCCAAGCGTAATATCCGACCAGCTGGACCATAAAGGGATAGCCTGCCGAAGCTTTTGTTAATAGCTCAGCGGCGCCTTTGTCGAGCTCCTTGCCCGCTCGTCTCATCGTATCCTCAAACGATCCGCCAACTTCAAAATCGGAAAGCCGAGTAAGTTCAACATGTTTGGCTCGCTGAAGGAACGTCAACGTATCATCCACCACCACGCCATCTACCGATGTCGGCAGCCCGGCGAAAGCGAAAGCGACATTCGCTCCTTGGCGGATCAAGAGCTGCATCTCATTGCCTAGCTCGCGCATTTCCTCAGTTGAGGCATCCTGGATCTCGTCGAGCGTAATGAGCAGACCACCGCGCTTCGCAGCATCGTACATCGCCTCGCCCAGATGAGAGGCCGACTTCGACATCTCCATGGAGCCAAGGCTGACCCCTAAAATCGATGGGGAAATCGAGATTGATTCAAGACGAACGTTTCGCTGCAGAGCCTCGAGGATTCTATTGCAAAAACCAGCATTGGAGGCAACGTCAACGACCTCGAATCCTTTTTTGCGTGCAAGGTCACCCAATGCATTAAGGAGCACCGTTTTACCTGTGCCTCGGACGCCCGAGATGCGCATGAGTCGATCGGGGGCACCAGGACCATTCTCAAGAGCCTCGGCAAAGTCATCCAAAACAGTGTCCCGTCCGATAAGCTCAGGCGGATTCATGCCCGCCGTTGGCTTAAAGGGGTTAACAGCTTTCGTCATTCTTCCCTCCTCTGCTAGTTTTAACAACTTTAACAAAGTTTAGCAACTTTAGCAGAGTTTAACAGTTTTAGCAGGCTCGGCGGCTTTATGCCTTACCAATCCTGCCGGGTCCTCCCGCCCGCGCCGATACAAATAGCGCGGTGCGGCCCCTCTATATCGCCCCTACCCCAGCGAGCGGTTGAGGGAGCCGAGCTCGTCGTTACCCATGGTACGCCACATTTGGAAGATGCAACCGCGCGCCAGGAAAAAGAAGCCGTTGTCGACCAGTTGCACAGCGGCATCTGCCAGCTGATTCGTCACGGCGGACACTGGCGGCAGCTCAAGTCCAGCCTTGCGGATGGTCTCGACCGCCTCCTCGAACGTCGGAGGCTCGCTGACGCCCATCTCGTTCATAAGGCCCTGCATTTCTTCCAGCGCGCTGCTGCCCGACTCCTCGCCGCGCGGCACCAGACGGTAACAAGCCAGCGCCAGGTCGAGCTGATCGCAATTCCAATAGGCAAACGCCAAGCGATAGAACAGGTAGCCGATTGCAGAACGATCGCTGGCAATACGTAGGCCGTGGCGCGCCACCTCGATGATCTCGTCAAAGCGCTCCAGACGCGCAAGCACGTTGATGAGCGCAAAGTGCGATTGCATGGACGAGCGCGCCAGATCGTAAAGATGGCGCACCTCGGGCAGCGCTCGTTCAAAGTCCTCTTGCTCGGCGTAAAAGCTGCAGATCTCGTGCTGGGCAAAGTACAGCGCATCGGGCGCACGAAGGATTCGCACCGAGCGGTCTTCTTCCAACACCGGTAGCACCATGCGCACCAGCTGGTTATCACAAAACTGCGTTTGAACCGGACCTGTCGCCAAAAGCTCGGCGACGGCGCACTTAGCCTCCAACTCCTCGACAAGACGGGAAAAGCCTTCAAAAGCACCTGTACGGTCGACTTTTGCCTGCTCGCGCAATTCAACAACACGGGCCACGTATGGGTCGTCGTCCTCTTCCATGACCTCCAACTCGTCAGCCGTATCGGCAAGTAGCAGATCGCGCAGCGCCGGCGGCAGCGTGCGATGGTCATCACGCGGACGAGCATGAACCTCCGCAGGCTCAATCGTCTCCGGAGCGGTTGACTCATACGCCTCAAGCACACACTTGCACGGCATATCGTCCATGTCCATGCTCTCAAGATCCTTGGCGACAGACACGCTATCGGCCAGATAGGCCGCGCGCCCAAAGTAATACGTTGCGACAACGCGCTCGCCCTGCTCGCTGTCGGGAGCAGCAATCTGCACATAGCAGCGCGTGATGCAGGCGCCCGCGGCAAAACACGCTGCCGCAAGCGTGAGTGCCACGCGCGCATCGTGCTCCGCGGCCCAGATCGCACGCGTGTCCTCGTCCAGCTCGCGCCAGGCGTCATCTTGGGCGTCGTATTCACGTTGCGGCATAGCATCCACGACAGACCGCCCAAACCGAACGAGCATAATCCCCTCGGCAACGTTTGCCCGATAGGTATAGTCGAGCCGTGTGACCACGTTGAGCGCCTCAACGATTCGCGCAAAACGGGTGCGCACGTCCCACTCGCCGCCCGGCTGGCAAGCCACCGTACCCGGTTTGCCCCACGGGTTATCGCTCGAGGCCGTATCGAGCAGTCGGGGAACATCGTTGGTCGTCTTGGCGATATGCCACGAATCAAAGAGCGCGCAGCCCTCAAGGCTCGGCGAGGATGCCGCAGGGGCCAATCCAGCCCCGATGCGCTCAAGGATGCCGGAGAGGCGGTTGAGACGGCACTCGATGGCAAGCAGCATGTCAATCTCGTCCTGGTCCAACAGGCTACGATCAAAATTGAGATAGAAAATCTTTGAGCGATCAATGCGAGCCAGGCTCATCTCGGACTTGGCAGCGATGGTGCGCAGGCGGGGCAAGTCAATTTCGCTCATAAGGGCGGCGGCATAGCGCTCGATACCGCTCGGATTCTCGGCGTGGTCAACGCGGTAAAGCAGCGTCTCGATAGCATCGGGGAGCGGTGCCGTGTTAAAGCCCAAAAACACCTCGACCGGCTCGGACAACTTTACGAGCTTGATCTTGTCGACAACGTTTTGCATGTCCGCATCGAGACCGTCGACGCCCGCCGTGTTCACAATAGCGCTTTCGGAGTTGGCAAATATCACGCAGCGCAAGAACATCGAGGCCATGAACTCACCGTAAGGAAGGGCGCGGGTCGAATTCCATGTCTCGTGGTCGGACTGCTCGCGCATGGGGCCTTCGGGAGAGCCGGCAGTTTGCGCACACGCGCGCATTGCACCGTTGGCTTTCCTTACCATAATCTCACCAATACTGGAATCCGACTCGTCAAGGACCAGTTCCATGTCGGGATCGTTGGGCAGCGGAGCCTCGCTGACGGGGCGGTCCACCTTGTACACCTCACCCGAAACGCTTACGTAGCCCAAAAGCGACACATGACTTTTGCCAACGAACTCGACGACATAACAAGATTCATGCTGATCCTCGCCAAAGAGTTTCCAGACCACGCCATATGAGCGTCCCGCAGGCTGCTCGGGCATCGCCGGAAAGCGCTTCTTGGGATCGAGAAACCTGAGCTTGTATGTCGGACGCTCTGCCACGAAATATCACCCTGATCGGTCGTCTAGAGAAGGAGCGGTCGCGGATAGGCCGCGATACCTACTCGGAATCTTACACGAGTCGATAAGAAATCGTCCGCTTCACGCCCGCGCCTCGACCGAGGTTCGAATCCATGCAGTGCTTACGTAAAAGAAAAGCCCCCGTTGCCGGGAGCTTTAATCTCAAATGGTGCGGCGTATAGGATTCGAACCTATGACGTTCTGATTCGTAGTCAGACCCTCTATCCAGCTGAGGTAACGCCGCAGCGCAAGACATATAAAACCACTTTAGCTTATTGGAGTCAAGCACAATCTCAAACTTTTTTGTGGAACGCAGTTTTGTCACGCTGCTCCGCATATACCGCCGTTCCCCGTACGATCGATTGGCTTTTCGATCACGTCGAACTTAGCATCAAGTTCCCTCAGGAGCGATCTCACCCGCTGGGCACAATCATAATCGACAAACGAGATGCTCAGCATGCGCGCGACCTGGTTGGAAGTCCCAACTCCATAGAAGTGCTCCAGCGCCACAAGTCCCTCGTGCGTCACAAAGGTCTCGACCACATGCGGCGACTCCTCAAAGCACCATTGTGTCAACGGACCCTCGCTCGTCTGTCGAACCACCAGGCCGCCCATGCCAGACGGCTCACACGCTACAAGCAGGTACTCCCCGCCCTCGTCGCTCTCAAACAAAACCACCCGATCATCAAACAGCTCCATCGCGTCCCCTTTCTCTCGCTCTTATTTAGCAAAAGCATAGCAGGTAGATGGCTGTATACAGAACAGCTGTTCGTGTGTTTTCTATTGAGCTGTCCGCACGGCATGGTATGGACCTGCGCACGAAATAGGGCGCCCCCGAAGGAGCGCCCTTGCATATCCCCTATGCAGCCAACTTACGCGACCGGCTCGATCTTCTCGAGACCACCCATGTAAGGACGCAGAACCTCGGGGATCGTGATGGTGCCGTCGGCGTTCTGGTAGTTCTCCAGAATGGCGGCCATGGTGCGGCCGGCCGGCAGGCCGGAACCATTGAGGGTGTGCAGGTAGCGCGAACCCTTGAAGTTCTCGGGGTCGCGATACTTGATGTTGGCGCGGCGAGCCTGGAAGTCACCGCAGTTGGAGCAGGAGCTGATCTCCTTGTAGGCGTTGTAGCTCGGCAGCCAGACCTCGACGTCGTAGGTCTGACGGGCAGAGAAGCCCAAGTCGCCGGTGCACAGGCTAATCACGCGATACGGAAGGCCCAGCTGCTGCAGCAGGTACTCGGCCTCGGCGGTCATGCTCTCGAGCTCATCGTCGGACTCCTCCGGCTTAGCGAACTTGACCATCTCGACCTTGTCGAACTCGTGCTGACGGATGATGCCGCGGGTGTCGCGACCGGCGGAACCGGCCTCCTCACGGAAGCAGGGGGTGAAGGCGGTGTAGCGGCGCGGCAGGGTGTCGGCATCGAGGACCTCGCCGGCGTGCAGGTTGGTGAGAACGACCTCGGCGGTGGGGATCAGGAAGTTGTCACCCGAGACGTGATAGGCGTCGTCCTCGAACTTGGGCAGCTGACCCGTGCCAAACATGGTCTGACGCTTGACGACGATGGGTGGCCACCACTCCTTAAAACCACGGCTGGTGTGCGTATCGAGGAAGAAGTTGATGAGGGCGCGCTCCAGGCGGGCGCCGGCGCCACCGAGAACGGTAAAGCGGCTGCCGGAGAGCTTGTTGCCGCGCTCGAAGTCGAGGATGTCCAGATCGGTGCCCAGATCCCAGTGCGGCTTAAAGTCGAAGTCGAACTCGCGCGGGGTGCCCCAGCGGCGACGCTCGATGTTCTCGTCCTCGTCCTTACCGTACGGGGTGGCATCGCACGGAATGTTGGGCAGGTGAGCCATGAAGTCGTACTGCTCCTGCTCGAGAGCGGTGCGGCGCTCGGCCAGACCGTCAATCTTCTCGTTGACGGCGCGCACGGCCTCCTTGGCGGCCTCGGCCTCGTCCTTCTTGCCCTCCTTCATCAGGGCGCCAATCTTCTTGGACTCGGCATTGCGCGTAGCCTGGAGCTCCTCGACCTCGGTGATGACGGCACGGCGCTCGTCGTCGAGCTCAAAGAACTTCTCGCGATCCCAAGACGTCTGGCGGTTAGCCATGGCGACATCGATGGCATCGGGGTTCTCGCGAACAAACTTGATATCAAGCATTAGATCCTCCGGCGATATACATTCCATTTAGGTTGCAACCTTGTACATGTATGGGCAAGTATATACTTATGAGCGTTTACGACCCAACTCAACTACGCAAGAAGGCACCCAATGGACGCAGTTTTTTCCTTTTTGTTTGGCACCCGCACCGGTTTTGCCATCCTTTTCGCCGGCGGCATCCTGTTATTTGCGATTCTTGCCTTTGTAATGGAGAAGCGTACCCATAAGATGTACGTCGACCGCGGACCCAAGTCCGAGGATGAGGAAGACAGCTTCTGGGACTAACCTGCCAAAAAGGGACAGGTTTATTTCGGTCGGTTTTATCTGGGCAAACGCAAGCGCCCCGCAACCGGTAACGATCCGGTTGCGGGGCGCTTTTCGCACATACGACAAAACCGCAGGAAAAACCTGCCAAAATAAACCTGTCCCTAAATGGCAGGTTTTACTGGAGAGTTGCGTCGATTGCCTTGACCAGGGCGCTGCGCATGCCGGCGTCCTCGAGCGCAACGACACCCTTGATGGTGGCACCACCGGGCGAGCATACGGCATCCTTCATCGCCGCAGGATGCTGACCAGTTGCAAGCTGCAGCTTTGCCGTACCCAGCACCATCTGGCTCACAATGCGATAGGCATCGGCACGCGGGATACCGTGCTTGACCGCCGCATCGCCTAGGGCCTCGATTGCCATAGCGACAAATGCCGGAGCGCAACCACCCACCGTGCCGCCCACAAACAGCAGGCTCGTATCGAGCTCGACCACCGCACCGAGCTTGCCAAGCAGATCAAGCACCACGGCGCTCTGCTCATCACTAAGCGTGGAAGCCTTCTCGCAAGCGATGACGCCCTCGCCCACCGAAACCGGTGTGTTGGGCACCGTCGAGATATGCGCGACGCCCGGCAGGACCTGCTCCCACTTGGCACTGTCCCAGGTCCAGGCAACCGACAGAACGATCTTTTTGGCAAGAGCATCCTTGAGCGGGGCGAATACCTTCTCGATCATGTACGGTTTGACCGCAGCGACCACGATATCGGATGCGGCGACAACCTCGGCGGCATCGTGGCAGGCGACCATGCCGCGCGCCTCGCAGCGCTCAACCAGTGCGTCGTAGCGACCCGCGCAGGCGCACATGTCGCTCGCGGCTACACCGGCAGCGATCCAGCCATCGGCCATAGCGCTCGCCATATTGCCAAAACCGACAAACCCAATCTTCATATCTCATAGTCCTCTCAGACACGCTCTTCAAAACGAAAGCTATTGTCCCACGCCATTGTTTCGTATTGCCGACCTATTTGTGATACGGCTCGCCACGACTGATCTTGCAGGCACGGTAGATCTGCTCTAGCAGCACCACGCGTGCCAGGTTATGCGGCAAGGTAATGCGTCCAAAGCTGAGCATCTCGTCGGCGCGGGCGCGCACCTCATCACTCACGCCGTCCGATCCGCCGATTACAAAGGCGATGTCGCTGTTGCCTCGCAGCATAAGATCGTCGAGCCGCGCCGAGAGCTCCTCACTCGAACGCTCCTTGCCCTCGATAGCCAGCAGGATCACATGCGCTCGAGACGGCAGGGCAGCAAGAATCGCCGCCCCCTCCTTGTCACGTGCGGTATCCACACCGCCCGCCTTGGCCGGGTCGATATCGGCCACCTCGCGGATATCGACCTTGGCATAGGCACCCAGGCGCTTGGTGTACTCAGCGCACGCGTCCTTCCAAAAGCGCTCCTTGAGCTTACCGACGCAAACGACGGTGTATTTCACGCGCGTCTACTCCTTCGAATCGTTTTGAACTTTGC
>CALGZY010000241.1 GCA_937934355.1 uncultured Collinsella sp.
TGGTTCCAGCGACATGGAATCCAAGGGATAGAAAACAATACTGTCAATCATATAATCACCGTCCTGTCATCCGAATCCCGAACATCATTCTTCCCTCTTCCCAACAGGAATCTAATGGACGCATACTGTTTCTCAGTAACAATCAACGATTGAACCAGACCAGCACTCGGCACAAAACTCGCAACACGATTTTCCAGAAAGCGAGCCGATTCTCGAGTAGTAGCAATTCGCACATATACGGATTCCTGAACCATCAGGAAACCCTCCTGAATAAGATTCTTCCGAAAAGATGCATATTCTTTGCGCTCATTAGGCGTCTTCATCGGAAGATCGAAAAACACTATAACTCTCATGACTCTGTATCGCACCGCCAAAACCCCAATTCAGGAAGGCAGCCCTCCCCCGCCAGATACCGTAATGAATCGCGAACGAATACATTGATTAATTGCGTAATCGTTGTCCCATATTGAGGCAGATCAGTCCTCATCAACTTGATGAGTTCTTCTTTAACTTCGCTTTCGAGAGACCTGCCGCTAAGCTCGAACACTTTCTGATCAACAAACGGGCGGAAGGGCTCCATAAAATCGCACGCTAAATTGAAAGGATTTCTCTCGCTATCATGATGAATACCGAATTCCGTAAGATAGCCTATTTCAGCTATTTTTCTAGCCACTTCTGACATAAGAATCGCATAGCCGTAGTCCAATAGTCCGTTTATCTGATTGTCGTCGTCAGATCTGACGAATTCGTACGTAAATAACCTCGGGAAATACATATGTGCGGCAACAGCCTCACGGTTGTCAGAATCCCCAGACTTAACATCTGCAGCAAGCGTGCCGATCTTCTCCACGTCAGGACAAGGACAACACCTCTCCAGCACCTGCATTTGATGAGCGATTTTCTCTTGAACAATACGCTGCCATAGGATATTCCTGCGTTCCTCCAACCAACACATCTGCTGAATAATGCATGAGCGACGACTCGATTCAGTCTCGTATGGATTCGTCTCCCCAATCGGAAGATGCTTTTCGTCACAAAAGATGACTTTGACATCACGTTTTAATAGATTCGCCATCGCATTAGCCGTCACAACCGCTTGAGTCGTGGAAATCATCACAGTACCCAAATCATCAAGAGGAAACTGGTAAACGTCATCATCTGTCTGAACCACCAACAATTTTAATTTTGTCGAGATCTTGCAATGTTTGGTAATCACAACATTCCGCCATGTCATACTCACTCCATTGTGTTATTCTTATAAAGGATTGTTTGGTCGCAATCCAAGGTGTCTAGGTCCTTGACCTGACAGGCATATATTGAAATAAAGCAAGACCCTTGGGCCAAGCTTCAGAAGGTTTTAGACCTAGCCTTATGGCTATGGGGCTCCCGGCAGCGCCGGGAGCCCCTATTTGTTATCTCGCTCTCCTCTTCAACTCGCCAACACTGATTCTCTGCTCAAACAGCCCAGACGGCGACTGGAAGATGAACTCGTCAGAATCAGCAAACGAATAACCCGATTTATTGTTCATCCTTCCCCAACTCTCCGGCATCTTGAGATTTTTCAGGTTCGCTGTCTTTGCATCAGCATGCAACGCTCCCACCACTTCTTTGATAACGTCTTTCTTTTCCTCTAGTGAGACCCTGTTAAAAGCAGCATAGAAAGCCGCCAGTTCAGTCTCATCAAAGCGATGCTTCGGGTAATAATTCTGTATAGACTCAACAATCGCGTCAAACAACCCACATAACTGTTCCTCACTGACGCTATCCGCAGAGTTCATCACATCATCAAACAAGCAATACTCTCCATATGGAAGCCATAGTTGTTGTGCATTATTCAATTCGGCTGCAGACTTGATTGTTATTAAGGCGCCACCGTAACGAATCAACTGCATAGGCGGAACATGACGAAGTAGAATACGCGCCTTCCCGTATTCCGGTTTTTTCTCAACCAATATCATTCTCAGCGCATCATCAGAAGGATGATCACCCAACTTGGCATATTCTCGCATTGCGATATTCACCAAGCGCGTCTTTTTCTTTGACTCGATTAGAACAGCATAGACTGTTTTCTCACTTGAGAATCCACCATATAGGTCAGTATCCCGCATTTCCTTGTTAAAAGGAATGCGCATCTTTTTCTTTGACAAAGCTCCATATCGAGTCGTGTCATACAACGCACCGAAGCTATCGCCCACCTTCTGAGTGACGAGCATCTTACGATAATTCATCACCTTGCGAAGATAAGCTTTATCTTCTTCACGCCAAACAATCTCTCCAGTCTTAGGATTGATGCGCTTGTCTGGATTCCGGGAATTCATCGAACCAACAATAAAGCCAAACGCTTTATTTCTCCTGCGCTCTCCAGCATTCACTTTCTCCCTGTATCCACGCAGGTAATCTTGCAGGTACAGATTGTAGGAATTCACTGCTCCATCGGAAACCAAGCCATTAGCGAAGAAGCCTCTATTAACCGCGAACTGACCCGCAACACCGAGGCACAGCGCGTCCTGAGCATGGTGATAGTCGTTGATATCACGGTTCTTATGGGAGAAACCAAGATATTGGCGCATTTCTTTCGTTAGCTCGGAATTCAGACCAATTACCGCGGCGCTGTTTCCATAACGCTTACGCATGATGGTGGCAACATTCTTCATAATCTGACGAGTCTCCACCAGCGAGCGCTGAACGAAACGCTCCTTCTCGTGGGAGGAAAAGTCATTCTGCCGATTCAGTCTGTCGAACTTAACACGACTGATCAGGCGAGCGTCCAACAACTCCTGCCAGAAATTCCTCATACGGTTCGCGATTTCGGGCAGATACTGGAAAGAGTCCGTCTTTCTTGCGTTTGCCGCGCGAGCTACCAAAACTCGATTATCCAGAGAATCATTCTGAGTCACGGCTT
>CALGZY010000242.1 GCA_937934355.1 uncultured Collinsella sp.
TTGAGCGGGCTCAAAAGCCATGGGCGCAGCCCCTTCCTACAAGGCGCGTAAATGCAGATATATATCAACCAAGCCATGATACCCCAGTGCTCGGTGCGTCCCCAATGGCTAAAGGTGCCTTTCCAAAGTTGCGGTGAAATAGGGACTGATTGAAGCTCTGAGACCGCCAAACAGTCCCTATTTCACCGCAACTTATGATGGGGAATTTTGGACGCTGGGTATAATCGTCGTATTGCATTGAAATGTGGCGAAAGGAGTGGCAATGTCTCGGTATTGTGCCTCGTGCGGCAAGCTTCTTGCAGATAATGCCAAGTTCTGCACCTCGTGCGGTGCACCCGTTGAGCAAACAACCGCGAGCGATAGCCAGCCCGCTTTTGAGCAGACCGGCTCCCTTGATACGCCGCAAGCCAAGGCGGACGACCCCCTCGCCTATCGCCCCAACCCCGCCGCAAGCCCTGCGGCCGTCGAGACCACGCAGCGCATACCCGTCGCGAGCGGCTCGCCCCAACAGGAGCCGGCTCCCGCATACACGCCCGCTTCGCCACAGACCCCCGCTCCCAAAAAGAGCGGCACCGGGCCGCTTATCGCCGTTATTGTTGTGCTGGTGGCGATCATCATCGCCCTGGTCGTTTTTTTTGTGATCAAGCCTTTCGACAACGCCGCCACGCAGACGACTGCCGAGGTAGCTAAGCTGCACCATGACGTCGACGACGATGACCTAAAGCCTCTCGGCGATCCCAACAGCCTGTACGACGATGATGACGATGACGACGAGGATGGCGGCGAAGCAACGCTCTCCGAGCAGAATCTCTACCGCCGACTGAGCGAATACTACGACTTGCTCGAAGACCTCGACAACTACGTCCGTGGCTGCGCGCAGAACTTCAACGGCAGCTATCTGGAAGAGGATCGAACCACCCGTCAAAATCTCGCCGACGTCGCCGAGCGCACGGAGGACACCATCGAGCAGTATTACGACATCGTCGAGGACCTAGACGTCCCGACGAGCTCCAAGAACTACAGCTCCTGGAAGGACATCATCGCCCTGTACGACGACCTGGATCACCGCATTGACGCAATCTGTGATGCCTGGGAGATCAGCCTGAAATACGCCAAGCCTGAGGACCACAAGAATGAGATCGTGGCGCCGCTGTCGCGCGGCAACGTGGCGGGCACCAATGACAATAAGTACCGCCTAGATTTTGAGGAGCGCTATCCCAGCGCCAAACCTGTCGAGGTGAACTAGCGCTTTGTCGTTCCCGAGCCGGCAGTTAGGGACGTTCCTAAACTGCCGACAGAAAAGGAACGTCCCTAACTGCCAGATAAAAAACGAGCGAGGATTTTGAGGTCCTCGCTCGTTTTTGTTTTAGGTGATGTTTCGACCGTGCGGCTACTTATCGGCAGCGGTCTTTTTGGTAGTCGACTTCTTGGCCGTCGTCTTTTTGGCGGTCGTCTTCTTGGCAACAGTCTTCTTTGCCGCCGTTGTCTTCTTGGCCGCCGTCGTCTTCTTGGCCGTGCTCGCCTTGGTCGTGGTCTTGCGGCCGCGGGCGGGCTTCTTCTCCTTGGTCGGGCAGTCCATGTTGACGCAGATACGCCACGGACCGCGCGCCGTGTTAACCACCACGATGGGGGCACCGCACTCGGGGCAGGTCTCGCCCGTCGCCTCGAGCTTACCGCGCGCCGGCAGCGGATAGCTCACGCCGCAGTCATCGTAGTTGGTGCAGCGGATAAAACGCTTGCCGCTTTTCTCACTCTTGTGCGCAATCAGGTCGCCATGGCGTCCGGCCTCGGCACACACCTTGCACTCGCCCACCTTAAGGTCGGGCTCGTAGTTGGTGGGACACGTGGGGTTCACGCAAATCTCAAAGGCCTTCTGGCGGAACGGCTGGCACTTGATGCGCGGCGCACCGCACTCGGGGCACACGGCTGCCTCGCCCTCGAGCGGACTCACCTTGACGCCGCTCGGCACCGGATAGGTCACGTCGCAGTCGGGCCATCCCATGCAGCCGATAAAGCTGCCGCGGGTCTTGGCGCTCGTCTTCATAACCAAATCCTTGCCGCACTTGGGGCAGGCGCCCACGCGCGCATCGGCCGTGACGGCGTCGCTGATGGCGTCGCCCAGCTCCTGCGTATGCTTGAGCAGCTCGTCGAGCACGCCGGCCAGCAGCGCGCGCGAGTGCGTCACGACATGCTCTTCGGTGTCCTCGCCGCGCTCCACACGGGTCATGTCGCCGTCGAGCTCGCTGGTCATATCGGGGCTCGTGATGCGCGGGGCGAACTGCGACAGCGCGTCAATGATGGCGATACCCAGCTGACTCGGCTCCACGGGATCGTTTTTGAGGTAGCGCACGGCGTACAGGCGCTCGATGATGCTCGCGCGCGTAGACTTGGTGCCCAGGCCGCGCTTCTCCATCTCCTGCACGAGCTTGCCTTGGCTGTAGCGCGCGGGCGGCTCGGTCTGCTTGGCCTCGAGCTTGATGTCGAACACGTCGACCGTATCGCCCTGCTCCAGCGGCGGCATCTGCTCGTCGC
>CALGZY010000243.1 GCA_937934355.1 uncultured Collinsella sp.
GCCACCTGCCCCTACGTGAAGAAGGTCCATGTGGCGGCCGAGCGCCTGGTGCGCGAGGGCTACCGTGTGATCGTCGTGGGCGAGCCGGGCCATCCCGAGGTCGAGGGCATCCTGGGCCACGCCGGCGATGACGCACAGGTCGTGAGTTGCGCTGCCGATGCGGACGCGCTTCCGCTCAAGGGCAAGGTGGGCCTGGTTGTGCAGACCACCCAAACCGCGCAGAACCTGGCCGAGGTTGTGGCCTCCATCACCCCGCGCGTGCAGGAACTGCGCGTGATCAACACCATCTGCGCCGCCACAAGCGAGCGCCAGCAAGCAGCCGCGTCGCTTGCCAACCGCTGTGATTGCATGGTCGTCGTGGGCGGCAAAAATTCGGGCAACACCCGTCGCCTGGCGCAGATTTGTGCCGATGCCTGCGAGCTCACGCATCACATCGAGGAAGCTTCAGAGCTTGAGGCCACATGGTTTGCCAGCGCGCGCCATATTGGCATCACTGCCGGAGCCTCCACCCCGCAAGAACACATCGAACGCGCCGTAGAGCGTATCAAGGAGCTTTGCCGCTAATCATGGACCAGACCGTACCCGCATACGCCGCCGAGGTGGCCGATTACGGGCGCAGCCGCGACCCCGAGCCGGGTGAGGGCGCGCTCGTAAAGAACGTGCGTCCCGAATCGCCCGCATGGGATGTGGGTATCGAGCCGGGCATGCGCGTGCTTACGGTCAACGGCGAGCAACTCACCGACATGATAGTTTGGCTTTGGGAAGCAGACGACGACACCGTCGAACTTGAGGTTCTCGACCCGCGCGACGGCACTGTCACCCCCGTGGAGCTCGACCGTTTTCCCGGCGAGGATTGGGGTCTTGAGTTCGACGGCCCCATCTTTGACGGCATGCGTACCTGCGTAAACGCCTGCGTGTTCTGCTTTATGACGATGCTGCCCAAGGGCGGCCGCTCCACGCTCTACATTCGCGACGACGACTATCGCCTGAGCTTTTTACAGGGTAACTTTGTCACGCTTACGAATCTCTCCGACGAGGACGTGCAAAACGTCATCGACCGCAACATGAGTCCCATGAACGTGTCGGTCCACGCCGTGAGCCCCGACGTTCGCCGCCGCATGATGGGCCGCAACGCCCAGCGCGGCATGGACGTGCTCGAGGCCATCATGGCCGCCGGCATCGAGATTCACGCGCAGATCGTTTTGTGCCCCGGCATGAACGACGGCGAGGAGCTGGAAAAGACCCTACGCTTTTGTGAGGAGCACGAGCAGATCACCAGCCTGGGCATTGTGCCGCTCGGTTTTACCAAGCACCAGAACCGCTTTAGCTGGTCCTACAGCGACAAGCCCGAGCTCGCGCGCGAAACCATTGCCATGATCCGACCCTTCCAGGATCGCGCGTACGAGCGCTTTGGCCGCCACACGTTCCAGATGAGCGACGAGTTCTATCTGGACGCCGGCATCGAGCCGCCCGAGGCAGACTTTTACGACGGTTACCCGCAGTACTACGACGGCATCGGCATGATCCGCTCGTATCTGGACGAGACAGACGACGTGCTTGCCGCCGACGCCGAGCGCCTTGCCTGCGTTCGCAAGGCTATGACCGACCGCGACCAGCGCCTGGTATGTCTTTCGGGCGCCAGCGCACGCGATACCGTCGCCCGCTTCGTGGAGTCTCCACAGGGCCTTTCCGGCACCGTCACGGCCATCAAGAACCGCTACTTTGGCGGCAACGTGGACGTGACCGGCCTCATCGTCGCGAGCGATATCCTGGAGCAGCTGCCGCAAGACCTGTCGGGGGTTATGCTCTTTGTGCCTAAGCTCATGTTCAACGCTGACGGCATGACGCTTGACGAGTATCATCGTGACGATTTACTCGCAAGCCTTACCAGTCGCGGCGCCGAGGTTCATGTGGTGTCGACCATGCCGCATGAGCTGCTCGATACCCTGGAGCACATCCTTGGCATTGTGCCTGCCGACTCTACTAATTCCGCTGACCCTACCCATTAAAGGAGAGCAGATGAAACCTATCGTCGCCGTCGTCGGACGCCCCAACGTGGGCAAGTCCACGCTCGTTAACCGCCTGGCCCAGACCTCGGACGCCATCGTCCACGAGTCCCGCGGCGTCACGCGTGACCGCTCGTATCACACAGCCGATTGGAACGGCCGTGAGTTCACCATCGTCGACACGGGCGGTATCGAGCCGCTCAAGAGCGACGACGTCTTTGCCACGTCCATCCGCGACCAGGCCCTCGCCGCCGCCGAGGAAGCCGCCGTCATCCTGTTTGTGGTCGACGGCCGCACCGGCGTCACCGAGGAGGACGAGTCGGTCGCCCGCATGCTCAAGCGCTGCGACAAGCCGGTCTTTCTGCTGGTGAACAAGCTTGACAACCCCGATCGCGAAAACGACAGCATCTGGGAGTTCTATTCGCTCGGTATCGGCGAGCCCACGCCGCTCTCGGCCCTGCACGGCCACGGCACGGGCGACCTGCTCGACGACATCGTGGCCCTGCTTCCCGAGGAAGAGGACGAGGTCGCCGATGAGTTCCCCGACGCGCTGAACGTCGCCATCATCGGCCGCCCCAACGCCGGTAAGTCTTCGCTGTTCAACCGCATCCTGGGCGCCGACCGCTCCATCGTGTCCAATATCGCCGGCACCACGCGCGACGCCATCGATACCGTCGTCGAGCGCAACGGCAAGCACTACCGCATGGTCGACACCGCGGGCATTCGCAAGAAGAGCACCGTGTACGAGAACATTGAGTACTACTCCATGGTTCGCGGCCTGCGCGCCATCGACCGCGCCGACGTGGCGCTGCTCGTCGTCGATGCCTCCGTGGGCGTCACCGAGCAGGACCAGAAGGTCATGGGCTTGGCCATCGAGCGCGGCTGCGCCATCGTGGTGCTGCTCAACAAGTGGGACCTGCTCGACGATGACCGCAAGCGCGAGGCCTGTATGGAGACCATTGACCGCCGTCTGGGCGTGATGGCTCCCTGGGCTCAGTACCTGCGCATCTCTGCCCTGACCGGCCGCAGCGTCGAGAAGATCTGGGCGATGGTCGACGCGGCCGAAAAGACGCGCTCGCAAAAGATCAGCACCTCGCGCCTCAACACGTTCCTCACCGACCTGCGCGAGTTTGGCCACACCGTGGTAGACGGCAAGCGCCGCCTGCGCATGCACTACGTGACCCAGACGGGCGTCAACCCGCCGACGTTCACGTTTTTCGTCAACCACAGTGACCTGGTCAACGACACCTACCAGCGCTACGTGGAGAACCGCATGCGCTCGACCTTCGACTTCGCCGGCACGCCCATTCGACTCTTCTTTAGGAAGAAGGAGCAAAAGGATGCTTAATCCGATTCTGCTGACCGCCATCTGCGCCGTAGTCTCGTTCTTTATCGGAGCGATTCCGTTTGGCCTGATCCTGGGCCGCGTGTTCAACCACACCGACATTCGCAAGGCGGGCTCCGGCAACATCGGCACCACCAACGCCCTGCGCGTGGCCGGCCCCAAGGTGGCCGCGCTCACGCTGCTGCTCGACTGCCTTAAGGGCGCCATCTGCGTCCTTATCGCGCGTCCGCTTATCGCGGGCGTGGGCTATGGCTTTCCTCCGAGCATTATGGCTCCCGGAGCCCCCGGCGACTGGACGCTCGGCGTCATTTGCCTGGCTGCTGTGTGGGGACACATCTTTTCTCCCTACCTTAACTTCCACGGCGGCAAGGGTATCGCCGTGGGCTTGGGCGTCATCCTCGCCTGGTACTGGCCCATTGGCCTGTCGCTGCTGGGCATGTTTATCGTGGCCGTCGCCATCACCAAGTTTGTGTCGGTGGGCTCGCTCGCCGCTGCCATCGGACTTCCCATCGCTGCCTGCGCGGTCTTTCCGTACAGCAGCCTTGGCCTCAAGTTTTGCATGGCGCTAATCGGCATCACCGTGGTGTGGGCCCATCGCGCGAACATCAAAAAGCTCATGACCGGTAAGGAGTCCAAGCTCTCGTTTACCAAGCGCGTCACCGAGCCCGACGATAAGTAGGAGAGAGTCATGAATGTTGCGCTGATTGGCTCCGGCTCCTGGGGAACCGCCGTCGCCGGCCTTGCCGCTGCGCGAGCCGAGCGCGTGACTATGTGGGCCCATAGCGAGCAGACGGCCGCCGGCATTAACGGTGAGCATCGCAACCCCCGCTATCTGGTGGACTACGTGCTGCCGGAAAACGTTGTCGCCACGACCGAGCTCGCCCAGGCGCTCGACGGCGCCGAAGCCATCATCTTTGCCGTGCCTTCGACGCACCTGCGCGACGTCTGCCACCAGGCGGCGCCGTTCATCGCGGACGAGACGCCGGTTCTGTGCCTCACCAAGGGCATCGAGCCCGAGTCCGGCCTACTCATGAGCGAGGTCATCGCCAGCGAGATCGGCAACGAGTCGCGCGTGGCGGCGCTCTCCGGCCCCAACCATGCCGAGGAGATCTGCCGCGGCGGGCTTTCGGCCGCCGTCATCGCCAGCGAAGATCCGCAGATAGGGGAGACCTTTAAGGAGCTGCTGCTTTCCACGGCCTTCCGCATCTATCTGTCGCAGGACATGACCGGCGTCGAGGTCTGCGGCGCCATGAAAAACGTCATCGCCATCGTGTGCGGCATCTCTGCCGGCTCGGGTGCGGGCGATAACACGCTCGCCCTCATCATGACGCGCGGTCTGGCCGAGATCAGCCGACTGGTGCACGCCCGAGGCGGCCAGGCCATGACCTGCATGGGGCTTGCCGGCATGGGTGACCTTATCGCCACCTGCACCTCCGAGCATTCGCGCAACCGCACCTTTGGCTACGAGTTCGCTCGTGGCGTGTCGCTCGACGAGTACCAGGCACGCACGCACATGGTGGTCGAGGGTGCCGTCGCGGCCCGCAGCGTGAGCGAGCTCGCCCGTTCACTGGGCGTAGACATTCCGCTCACCTTTGCCGTGGAGCAAACGCTCTACAACGGTGTTACTTTGGATAGGGCGCTCGAGATTCTCACCGACCGCGTCCCCTCTCAAGAGTTCTACGGACTCGCCGACTAGCGCAGAAAGGCTACTACCATGGGTTCCATCAAAATCGCTCCGTCCATCCTCTCGGCCGACATGGCCAACCTGAAGGGTGAGCTCGACAAGATTGCCGGCGCCGACTACGTGCACTTCGACGTCATGGACGGTCACTTTACCGGTAACCTCACCTTTGGCGTTGACATTCTTAAGGCCGTCAAGCGCTCCACCGATGTTCCGGTCGACGCTCACCTGATGGTGTCGAACCCCGACGAGACGGTCGATTGGTACGCCGACGCCGGCGCCGATATGATCACCGTGCATTACGAGGCTTCCACGCACCTGCACCGCACGCTCACGCATCTTCAGCAGCGTGGCGTCAAGGCCGGCGTGGTGCTCAACCCCGCCACCCCCGTCTGCGTGCTCGAAAGCATCATCGACGTCGTCGATATGGTGCTGCTGATGAGCGTGAACCCTGGCTTTGGAGGCCAGAGCTTTATCCCCGGTACCATCGCCAAACTTCACGAGCTTACGGCCATGTGCGAGCGCCACGGCGTGTCGCCCCTGATCGAGGTCGATGGCGGTATCTCTTCCAAGAACATCGCCGAGGTCGTCAAGGCCGGCGCCAACGTGCTCGTAGCCGGCTCCGCCGTATTTAAGTCCGAAGATCCCGCCGCCGAGGTTGCACTGCTGCAGAAGCTGGGCAACGAGGCCGCACAGGAGGCATAAACCCTTATGACCGCAGGTCAAAACCGCATACCCGTGAATCTTGACTATGCCGCCTCGACGCCCATGCGCGCCGAGGCGCTCCTTGCGCAGCGCGA